>RFVA01000137.1 GCA_009922685.1 Gammaproteobacteria bacterium
GATGCGGTGTCAAGCGCAGAGGTCGCTTCATCGAGTAAGAGGATCGGCGCGTCCCGAAGCAACGCGCGCGCGATCGCGATGCGCTGCCGTTGCCCGCCTGAGAGCATAATCCCCTGCTCACCTACCAGGGTATCGAAGCCTTGGGGGAGGCCTTCGATGAAGTCTAAGGCATGAGCGGCCCTCGCGGCTTCGATAATGGCTTCAGGCGTTGCCTTGTCCTGGCGCCCATAGGCCATGTTATTGGCGATGGTATCGTTGAAGAGGGTCACTTCCTGCCCGACATAAGCCATGTGCTGGCGAAGGCTTTCAAGGGTGATCTCCTGAAGCTTGATGCCATCGATCAAGATATCGCCCGATGTCGGGTCATAGAGTCTTGGTAGCAGCCTGATCAAGGAGGTTTTACCGCTACCGGAGTGGCCTACCAGAGCAATGGTTTTTCCTTTTGGAATGATGAGATTGATGCCCTTTAGAACAAGCTCACCCTCGGCGCCATAAGTGAGACGAACCTCTCTCAGTTCGATATCGCCGTCCATGTTTTTAAGGACTTGGGTGCCCTGATCTTGTTCTCGTTCTGAATCCAGGAGCTCAAAGATGCTGGCGCCCGCCGCAATCCCGCGCTGAAGGACATTGGCGAGGTTAGCCACCCGCTTGATAGGACTCATGAGCATCGACATGGCGGCGATGAAGGCAATGAGGCTCCCAGGGGTAATGGTCGCCCGGACGCTTTCTAAAGACACCACATAAAGAACGGCCGCAAAACCTGAGATATAGATCAGCTGGATCAAAGAACCTGCACCCGCTTCTGTTGCGATGCGTTTGAGGTAGCGGCTGAAGTTCTTTTCATTTTCCAGATGGAATTTCTGAGATTCATAAGGCCGGCCGTTGAACACCTTGACGATGCGCTGGGCATCAATGGCTTCTTGAGCGACGCTCCCTACATGGCCCATCGATTCTTGGATACGGCGACTGATGTTTCGAAAACTTCGGCTGATCTTACTGACACTGATCCCAAGGAGAGGGCCAACGACTATCATGACCATAGAGAGGGTCAGGTTTTCATAAGCCATTAAAGCGATGAGTCCTACGATGGTCAGCCCGTCTCTAAAAATGCCCATGAGGCCATTGGTCAGTGATTCTGCAACTTGCTCGGTATTGAAGAGCAGTTGCGACATCATTTCACCGGATGAGGAGCGGTCGTAGGTGGCCGAAGGCAGGTGAAGAAACTGGTCAAACATGTCCTGTCGAAGGTCTGTGACGACCCGTCGGGTGATCCAGCCAGAAAAGTAGTCACTGCCAAAGCTAGCAAGGCCCCGAACGATCGAGAGACCGATGAGAATGAGAGGGGCGATGCGGAGTGTGGCGGGGTCGTTTTGAACCAGACTCCCATCGATGAGGGGCTGAATGAGCTTCGCAAAGAGGGGCCCCATCGCCGAATAGATCACCATCGAGACGATGGCCAAGAGGAACTTTTTCCAGTGGGGGACTGTATAGCGAAGGAGTCGCCGGTAGATCATCAGGCCAGAGTTGGCAGCCTTTTCAGGGTCTTGAGTCTTCATGAAGGCTCTAGCAGCAGCGCTTGATGCCGTTCCATCGCCTTTCGAGTTCGAGGGCGGTGAAGGCTTTCTGACTTAAAGGGGCGGCTCCATCCCCGGCATGATTTTTCTCAAAATGATGGAGATACCGGGCATAGGCATCGTCTCCTGTCACCCTTCGAAAGGCCTGCCAGAGGCGATAGCCCCAGCAAGCCAGTCTATGGTACGAAGCTTTCGGCGGGACTCCCGGGCGCATCGAAAAACGATTGGCCGATGGATCGGGTGCGCCGACAGAGGGCTTTACTTGATTTTGCCTTCTTTGTAGGCCACATGCTGACGAACCACGGGATCAAATTTCTTGATCTCCATTTTTTCAGGCATGTTCTTCTTGTTCTTCGTGGTGGTATAGAAGTGGCCGGTGCCGGCACTGGATACCAGTTTGATCTTGTCGCGCATGGTGATTCCTCGATCAGACGTTATCGCCGCGTTTACGGATATCGGCAAGGACGGCATCAATGCCCTTCTTGTCGATCGTACGAAGGCCCTGACTGGACACCTTCAAACGGACGAACCGATTTTCACTTTCAACCCAGAACCGATGTTCATGAAGGTTTGGGTTGAAGACGCGTTTGGTCTTGTTGTTAGCGTGAGAGACGTTATGGCCTACAATACGGCCCTTGCCCGTCACTTGGCATATTCTGGACATGGATGAACCTCGGTTCGCCTGGCTGGGTAAGGAAAAGCCAAACTTTATAAGGCATTCCCCTAGGGAAAGTCAAGTGATCCCCTCATCTCTCTTTGGATGCCGCGCATGACAGTGAAGCTTGGGATCGTTATGGATCCCATTAATACCATCAAGATTTCTAAGGACTCGAGCTTTGCTATGCTCCTCGAAGCGAAGGCTCGTGGCTATGCGCTTCACTACATGGAAGTCAGTGATCTTTATCTTCGAGACGGCCGAACCTTCGCGAAAATGCGGTCTCTTGATGTTGAAAGAAATGATCAAGGCTGGTTTCGATTTCTCAAGGATCAGGACGCGCCGCTTGATTCATTAGATGTGATCTTGATGCGGAAAGATCCCCCTTTCAATCAGGAGTATGTCTATGTGACCTATCTCCTCGAGCGGGCCGAGGCGCTTGGAACCCTGGTGGTCAATAAGCCCCAGTCGCTTCGGGATGCCAATGAAAAGCTCTTTACCGCTTGGTTTCAGGATTTCTGCGCGCCGACTCTGGTGACCCGAGACGCTCAAAGGATTCGAAGCTTTCTTTTAGAGCAGGGTGAAGTCGTCTTGAAGCCTCTCGATGGCATGGGCGGTGCCTCGATCTTTAGGGTCGCTCAAAAAGATCCCAACCTGAGCGTCATTCTTGAAACGATGACCGAGCACAATCAGCGCTTTGTGATGGCTCAGCGCTATCTCCCAGAGATCGTTGATGGGGATAAGCGGATTCTGATCGTTAATGGGGTCCCGGTGCCTTATGCCTTAGCCCGCATCCCCCAAGTGGGTGAAAGCCGTGGCAACCTCGCCGCAGGCGGTCGCGCGGAGGGAAGGCCTTTGACTCAAAGGGATTTCGAGATTGCTGAAGCCATAGGACCTGAACTTCGGCGACGAGGACTGATTTTCGTGGGGCTCGATGTCATCGGCGGGTCGCTGACCGAAATTAATGTCACCAGTCCCACCTGTATTCAGGAACTGGATCGCCAGTTTGGCCTTCATATCGCAAGCGATCTCCTGGATGCCATCGAGGCGCTCCTCAAGGAGCGCCACTGATTTTAGCGATGCCCTTAAGGCCCCCTTTTTTTATAGCGCTCCTGATCGCCTTAGGGCTTCATGCGGTCATCCTTTGGATCGTCGATTTAAAGAGGGAGCCCCCCCTTTTAAGGCGTCAAGAGATGACCCTTGAGTTCATCCCAGCGCCTAAGCCTCAGGCTCATCAGTCGGTCCCGAAAAGCCTTCCTTCATCACCCAAACCCAAGGCGCTGTCTCCCACCCAAAAGGGGGAAGATAAAAACCCATTCAGTGAGGCTCCAAGGCCCCCTTTAAAAGAGCCTCCA
>RFVA01000138.1 GCA_009922685.1 Gammaproteobacteria bacterium
GCCTCCTGCTCTGACTCAAGCATCGAGGGTGGCTCATTCCTTATCATCCATATTTTTAGTGAAACCTTCCTCTACCTTCAGGGTCTGCTCTTTGCCTGACTAATGGGGGTATGTGGCATTCACTGAAATCTACCGCCCGTAAACCCCTTTATACCGTTCATTTTTATCGAAAATAACCATGCGCATCCCGCCCTAAGAAGATCTTAAGCTCCAGGAGCCCAATGACGAGTGGCGAGGAAGTGGCAGCAGTCGGACAAAGGTGCTTGTGATGAATTATAAAGATATAGAAAGATATAAAAAATGAATTGAAATAACTCAAGATAAATATCAAGATTCCGTTATTGATGAAGAGTATAGTCTGACAGATGTATTCCCCAGGCCTTGCGAAGGGCATGCAATAGTTCAAGCCCTGATGACGTTGCTGATTGATGAAGCTTCGTTGACTTTTTTGACTTCCCGATGAAGAGGAGTGGACAGGGTTTCGGGATGCCCGTATCGAGCAAGATCGACTACCGATTTAAAGGATTGGGGGGGTCAACGCCCGATCACAAGCCATTTCAGAGGAAATTACCGTATCACCTCAACCCGCGTAACATTCACTTTTTTGCCGCGACGGACTTTGAGTACATCGCTTTTGTCTGATCTTTTTTTGACTTTTGCTGATGCTCGGCGAGGAGGGGTGATATCCTCTTAGTTGCAAGGGGGCGATTAGATTCATTCTTGCAACGTTGTCCTCGGCGCAAGGCCCATCCTTTCATTAGATCTCAATGTTGACTTCACCATTTATTTGAGGGCTTACATGAGCAAGCAACCGATTGTCGCCGTTATCATTTTTGGACTTATCGTCTCATCAGGCCCAGTCAGCGCCGTTCTACCTGAGCGAGCAATTGGAGCTGGCGCACCGGGAGTCGGCGTCGCCCCTGGCGTTGGCGCAGGTGCTCCAGGAGCAGGGGTTGCCCCTGGCGTTGGAGTCGGCGCTCCGGGTGCGGGGGTCAACCCTAGATTTGAAAGAGGTGGACCCGCCTCTGGGGCAGGCGCTCTACCAGGCGCAGGATATGGGACGGCTGGAAGGCCAGGGGGCCAGGGTCCTGCGAATGTTAATGGCGGCGTTAATCGTGCTGGAAGGCGTTAAGTGCAAGATGCGGTTTCGATATTTTAAATCGCGCGCTGTGAGGGCGGAATCAACATTGAGTGTTTTTTATGCCTATTTATAAAGTCAATTTTCAATGAAAATCATTAGCTTAACCTTCGTTTTTCTCGCGCTCTTTGGTTGCACCTCATCGGCCGACAAAGCGGCACAAGAGCAGAGGCAAAAAGAACAGCTTCAATTAGCGATTAAGAAGATTGACATCGCCTGCAGGGATAAGTATCCACTGGGTATTCCAGGGGCCATGATGAAACGCAAACAATGCCAACAGATCGGGATTGAAAGCATCGATCTCTCCCAAAAATAGGCTAACGTTGCTTCCTGCGTTCAAAGAAGTCCGGTTTGAGTTCCGGAGTGTCGCTTCAGCGAAATAATCCTTCGCTAGCGTTAACCTTCAGCCTCAATTGGACCGGGCCTCGCTGAACCCACTGGAAATCCCCCAATAGCCTCCGAGGCGCCAGACATAACCACTGAGTAGCGATAGACAAGAATGGAGCAATTCACTTCCTTTCATCCGTCAAGCCCTCTTTTTATCTTGATCGCAGCCATAGCTATACTCCTCGAGTCCTATGGCTATCGAAAAAAATTTGAACGCGCCTACCCTTGGGTTGATAGCTTGGCCTCCCTGGGCGTGGGTGTCGGCCATCAGATCACGGGTATTGCAAATCAGATTTTCATTGTAGGGGTGATGGGGGGCTTTGTTTGGGAGCATCGTGCCTTGACCTTGCCGGAAGGCCAGGGCTGGACTTACCTCGCCTTGTTCTTCAGCTTGGAGTTTGCTTATTATTGGTATCACCGTGCAGCCCACGAAATTCACCTCATGTGGGCAACCCATAGCTCCCATCACACCCCCAATGAGCTCACGCTTTCGGCTGCTATGCGACTTGGCTGGACTCCTTTTCTCTCGTTATCTTGGCTTTTTTTTCTGCCGTTGATCTGGTTGGGCTTTCATCCCATCGCGGTTTTTGGTCTTCTCAATCTGAGTTTAATCTACCAGTTTTGGCTGCACACAACGTTGGTCCCAAGGCTTGGCTTTATCGAAGGGGTATTCAATACGCCGTCTGCCCACCGTGTCCATCATGCGAGTAATGATCTCTACCTCGATAAAAACTATGGTGGAATCTTGATGATCTATGACCGTATTTTCGGTACCTATCAAAAAGAGGAGCACGATTTCCCCCTGGTTTTTGGACTCACTACACCGATTTATACCCAAAACCCCATTCGCTTAGTCTTCCATGTCTGGAGGAAGCTCTTTTTAAAATTCATGGCGGTCAAGGGTCCGGCTGATAAATTTAAAGCGCTTTTTGCCAAGCCTGGGTGGCGACCAAGTTACCCAATGGTTGACCCGGACCATGGATAAAAGATGCCAGCATGGGGGGTGTAGTTGTATTTTGAGTTGAACCGCAGACGTCTATTGAAAAGGAAGAGGTCTTGATGACTAACAACAGTGCCACAACATCGATCTTTAAGAAGGCGCCCTATTACTACCTCATTCTTCTCACGGTGACGGGTACCCTCCGAAGCCTGATTCACATGTTTGCTCCAGATAGTGGTGCGATGAGCATCGCCGGAATCCCTATTGAGGGGGAAGCGGGGGTGAACCTTGTGGCCATCATTGGCCAATGGGGTGCCAGTCAGCTGGTCGAGGCCATGATGGGGCTCGCGGTGATCCTTCGTTACCGTCAACTCACCAGCTTTATGCTAGGTATCCAATTGCTGGAATTAATGTTACGACTCGGCGTGGGGTGGATGAAACCCCTGCTGGTTGCGGCTCCGCCACCAGGCACCTATATGACCTGGATTTTATTGCCGATCACGGCTTTGTTTTGGATTTTGTCTTTGCGCTCATCCAACCATGACTAACCTCGCTAAGTGGCTGATATCGGGGTTTGACCGACCATTGCGTTGGATAGCACCCCTCTACGGCTCTTCAGCCCTCTTAGCCCCATGAAAACGTCTAGCGCGATCTGAGGTTCAGCTGAATCAATCTGCGGGGTCGAATCCTTGCCCTTTGAGCGGGCGCGAACGATATAATAAGGGTTCTGCCGCGAACCCTTGTTGAATGAATTCGCCACGATGATGAACATAACGGCGCTGTTTTTTTTTCTTCTTATGATCTTTATCTCCCCGATGAGGGCTCAGGGAGTGGAACAGGGGAATGCCGCTCCACCGAAAGATCAGGAGAAGCCTGAAGTCATCGATGACGCCGGTCAGATGACCGATACCGAGGCAGGGTCATCCAAGCACGTCTCGATTGATGCCTTCGAGCTTGATGAAGTCAATGTGGTCGGGAATACACCAATTGGAACCATTGGGCTCGGGCAAAATAAGGTGTCTGGGAATGTTCAGACCTTTGAGGATGAGGAGATTAATCGACATGACTCGATCCTATTTCCTGACTTTCTCAATCGACGACTAGAAAG
>RFVA01000139.1 GCA_009922685.1 Gammaproteobacteria bacterium
ATCATCCACCGTCATTTACCCCCCCATCGATATTGCATCCTTCCCACTTCGTAGAGAAAAAACCGACGTTTATGTGACCGCCTCAAGGATGGTCCCCTATAAACGCATGGACCTCATTGTTGAAGCCTTTTCAAAGATGCCCGAAAAGCGCCTCATCGTGATTGGCGATGGCCCTGAAATGGAGAAGATCAAAAAGCTTTCAGGCACCAACATCACGCTCCTGGGTTATCAGCCAATTGAAGTCCTTAGAGAGCACCTTCAAAGCGCAAAGGCCTTCATCTTTGCCGCCGAAGAGGATTTTGGGATTGTTCCTCTCGAAGCCCAGGCGACAGGGACCCCGGTGATTGCCTTTGGAAAAGGCGGCGCCCTTGAGACCGTGATCCCCCCTGGGACCGATAAAGCCCCGACAGGGCTCTTTTTTGAGGAGCAAACGGTCGCATCTCTCATGGATGCGATTCATGCTTTTGAGGCCATCGAAGAACGCTTTGATCCAGCGGCCATTCGAAGGCACGCAGAACAATTCTCGATCCAGAGGTTCAATGAGACCTTCAAGAACTTTGTGGAAGAAGCCTATCAGTCGACGCATCTTCAAAGGAACCAACGCTCCTAGGGCTTTCCCTCAGCATTCAATGGTAGAATGACCCCTAAAATAAAGCGTTTGAACGCTACTTTGGTGGTGAGCCTTAGGACCCTTCGTGATCCTCGGTTCATTGAGGTCAGACAGGGGGACCCAATCGCATGAAAGAGCCGGATTACAACAATTACATCAAGGCGTTCACCCGCCTTTTTGAAGTTTTCGATGCGGCGGCCCCGTATCTCGATGTCTCAGAAGACTTCCGCTATTACCTCAACAAAAAACGCTCCTGGCTAGAGCGCCTCAAATCCCCCGAGTTCCCTGTCGCCTTTCTAGGCGCCTTTTCAGCGGGTAAAAGCACCATCATCAACGCGGTTCTTGGGGATGACATCCTCCCCCAAGCAACCAAGTCGCTGACCGCCATCCCGACCCTGATTCGAAAAGGCCGGGCTAATAAAGCCATCATTTCCTATTTAACGGAGGCCGAGCGCCTCGAACTGAAAGACCTTTACCTTGAAGAACTTTCAAAGGAGCTGAGGACCAACCCCGAGACCTATAGAAGCCTTGGAAACCAGGAAGTTTTAGCACGCCTTGGCAGCGATATTGAGCGGCAACGAACCCAATACGGCTCCTTCAACAAGCAAAAGTTCTTTGAAGAACTCAAAGTCTTAATCGAAGGCTGGGACAAACTGAGTGGCGCCACCAAGGAGATCACTCTCGATGAACTCCCCAATTACGTCACCGAAGATTACGCGGATGTCCTCTTCGTCAATCAGGCCGAAATTTACCTGACCGATGTTTCCATCCCTGAAAACGTGGTGTTAGTAGATCTTCCAGGTCTTGGCGTTGTGAATCCCCGTCACCGGAAGGTCACCAAGACCTACGTGGAAAATGATGCCAAAGCTTTTGTCATCGCGATGAAGGTGTTCCATCTCCTTGAAGGAGAAGAAATCGAACTCCTCGCTGAAATTCATAGCCAAAGGAAACGTGTCCTCCAACGCGCCTTCTGGGTCATCAACCAGTGGGATGTTCTCAGCACGAAACAAAAGAAAGAAGAAGTCGCTAATTTCGATCAAAAGATCGAGCACTATGGGTTTCAGATCACCAAGGATCGGGTGTTTAAGGTCTCAGCCCTCAATTACCTCCTCTTAAAATTGATTCAAGAAGGCCGCCTCGATATGAGCCGAGGCGTTCGAGATCACGTCGATGCCCTCACCAAAGCCATCGGACGGATCCCCGAGAGGAACGAAGCCGCCCAACACATGAAGAGCCTCGAAGAAACGAGGAGTTTTGGGGCGTTTAGAACCGGTCTTTTTGAATATCTCGCCTACACCGCGAAAGCCGAATTCCTTGAAGAAGCGCGTGGTGAATACCTCGATCTTGCTAAAAGGCTTCGGGAGTGGCTTGAACCCCTTTACCGGAACTACCAGGCCGTCGATGATGATGGAATGAAAAGTACCTTCATCGCAGGACAGCTCTCACGCCGTCAGGATGAAGCCTTAAGGCAACTAAGATCAACGGTTGAAGACCATATCAAGATGCTTCGCACCGAACTCCTCCCAGAGTTCATCTTCTGGCGGGAAGAAGATCAGAATCACCTTCGGGATCAGGTCACCAACGCGATCGATACCCTCGATAGGAAAGCCCTCAAGAATGAACTCCTCAAGGGTCTTGACCTCAATAGCGTGGTCAGCCGCTTACCCCATAAGATCGAAGACAACCTCAACATCCAAAAGACCTTCAGAAGCCAACTGCAGCGGCTTCTCGATGAACAAATGGTGAGACGCCACCTGGCCCAGCTCCTGAAAGACCTGACGGCCAGTAAGGTGCTTCCTGAGACGGTGATCCAAGAACTCGAAGATCGCCTCAGTGGCCGCGACATGCTGAGCCGCCTCAAGGGCATGTGCGATGTCTTCCTCTTTGAATATGGCGATGTCATCAACCAATTCGGTCGGACCGTGATGGAGCAAGAAGCCCTCCACGAAGCCCAAAGCACCGAAAGCATCATGAAAGCTGTCCAAGGTAATGCTGAAGATGCCCTGAAGCTTGCCCGCAGCATGAACCTTCTGGGCCCTAAGGACACCATTGCGCAAATGCGGGAACTGGGTCTTGATGCCCTGAGCCGGATTCACAGTGCCTTGACGGGGGCACCACCCCCCATTGAAACCCAGACCGCGAAAAGCGATGCCATCGATCGGGCGCTTGATTACTACAAGATCGGCATCTTGGATTACGCCCGGAAGCAGCAACACCAAATCAACATGTTTGCTCGTCGCGGCATCAAGAATTACTTCGAAGAACTCGAAGTCGAACTCCTCGCCTACTTTGATTCGATCAAAGGCGATATTGCGCAAATGATCATGCGTCAGCTGACCGATGATATCGATGCGGAACTCAACGCCGAAATTCAAAAGCAACGCATTATCAAAGAGACTTACCAATTCATGACCCACGAGGTCGGACAGGATCTTCGCCGCGCCGAAGTCGCCTGATGCAAAAAACCCCTTCTAGGCCTGAGCCCAGAAGGGGTTTTGATTGACCCCCCACTCTAGCCCCTAGGAATTTTCAAGATGTCTGCCCTCATCTGTGGCTCCATGGCCTACGACACCATCATGGTGTTTCCCGACAAATTCAAGCACCACATCCTCCCAGAGCAGGTTCACATCCTCAATGTGGCCTTCTTGGTCCCGGAACTTCGCCGTGAATACGGAGGGTGTGCCGGTAATATCGCCTATAACTTGAAGCTTCTCGGTGAAGAACCAAGGATTATGGCCACCGTCGGTAAAGACTTTGCCCCTTATTCTCAGTGGCTGACGGTCTGCGGTATCACCCAAGATTCGATCAAGGTCATGGAAGAAGCCTTTACCGCACAGGCCTACATCACGACAGACCTTGATGACAACCAGATCACGGCCTTCCATCCAGGAGCCATGTCCTTCTCGCATCAGAATCTAGTTCCTAACGATCCCCATATCCGCATCGGCTTGATCTCGCCG
>RFVA01000140.1 GCA_009922685.1 Gammaproteobacteria bacterium
TATACCTGGAGTACTAACAGTAATTTAGGTAGTATAGCGGTAGCACCTACATCCAATATTACATATTCATTAAGCGGAACCAGTGCTGCGGGGTGTGTAGGATCTACAGGCGCAACACAGGCTGTAACGGTATACAGTTTACCGGTAGTAAGCATAACAGGAACCAACGCGTTGTGTTCGGGCCAAAGTATTAATTTAACAGCTTCAGGCGCCAATACATATACCTGGAGTACCAGCAGTAATCTTAGTAGCATTTCAGTAGCACCCTTATCCAATATTACCTATACATTAAACGGAACCAGTACAGCGGGTTGTATAAGTGCAGCAGCAGCATCTTTAGCCGTAACTGTTAATACTTTACCTGTAGTAAGTATAAGCGGTACAAATGCTTTGTGTACAGGCCAAACCATAACATTAACAGCCATTGGTGCAACCTCATATTCTTGGAACCATGGTCCTTTAACGGCTACATGTGCTGTAAATCCCATTAGTAATTCCAGTTTTGTTGTTACTGGTAAAACATCATTAGGATGTACCAGTGCCCCAGCAACCATTGCCATAAGCGTTTTTAGTTTACCTATAGTTTCAATAAACGGCGCATCCACATTATGTGCTGGAGATAACTTAACATTAACAGCAAACGGAGCTAACACATATACTTGGTTTAATGGCAGCAATTCAAGTTCCTTACTATTAAGCCCGCCTTCTAATACCTTATTTACATTAAACGGCACCAGTAGTAATGGTTGTCAAAACTTAAATACCAGTACACTTTCTGTAAGCGTATTTAATCGACCCAATATAACAATTACAGGTACAAATGCTTTATGCTCCGGACAAACTATTAATTTAACAGCAAACGGGGCTAATTCATATACGTGGAGCACAGGAAGTAATTTTAATTCTATTACAATAAGTCCAACTATTAATACTACATACAGTGTTAGTGGAACAAACACGCTGGGTTGTACGTCTAATTCACTTGCTGTTTTGGCTGTAAACGTATACAGTTTACCAATAGTAAGTATAGCAGGTACCAATACCATATGTTTTGGTCAATTAGTACAATTAACTGCTGCCGGTGCAAATTCATATACCTGGAGTAATGGCGCAAACACAAATAGTATATATGTGTCACCAATTGCTAATTTCACCTATGGGGTAATAGGATCCAATCTTAATGGATGTTTGAGTCCAACTGTTGTACAATCTATAAGCGTATATTCTTTGCCAATAATTATTGCAAGTGCAAGTAGCCCTTCTATTTGTTCTGGCGGAAGTGTAACTTTAAATGCTACGGGCGCATCGAGTTATACGTGGAATATTTCGCCATTTAATCCCATTACCATAAGCCCTGTAAATACTGCAACGTATACTGTTGCGGGTACAAGTCCATTAGGATGTTTATCGCAAAATACTGCAGCGGTTAGTGTTAGTGTATTTGTTACACCATCCGTTACTGCCGGCATAAGCAACAGCCTCGTTTGTTTTGGAAGATTGGTAAGTCTACAAGCCAACGGCGCCGCAAGTTATACATGGAATCCATCGCAACTTACTAATGTTCCCTTTACAGCCACGTCTTCGGCCCAATATACCTTAACAGTGGTACTACTTCAACTTTAAGTGCCAATGGCGCCAATACCTATACCTGGAACACCGGTTCAAATTTAAATAGCATAAGTATTACCCCAAGTATTACAAGTACTTATACATTAATTGGTACTGCTTTAAATACCTGCAGTAATTCAGCAATAAAACAAATTACTGTTTTTCCATTGCCAACTGTTAGTGCCAGTATTTCAAAATCGGTTATTTGTTTTGGTGACACGGTAATGTTAAGTGGCAGTGGTGCCAACACGTATTCATGGACAGGCGGAGCGGGTTCGGGTGGAACCTTAATTCCCACGGCAACATCCAGTTACAGCCTCACCGGTTATAGTATTTCCGGATGCTCGAGCACAAATGTTGCTGTAGTTTCTGTTACTGTAAACACATTACCAATAATAACAACCGGTATTTCAAATCCATCGGTGTGTTTAGGACAAACTACCAGTATATACGCCAATGGAGCCAATTCATATACTTGGTCCAACGGCGTTTTAAATGGAGTTGCATTTATTCCAACTGCAAGTGCTGTATTTACTGTAATAGGTACCGATGCAAACGGTTGCACCAATTTGGCAATTCAAAACATAACGGTTCATCCCGTACCCAATTTAAGTATTGCAGCTAGCTCGTATTCGGTATGTGAAGGTAAGCAGGTAACATTAATTGGTCAGGGTGCAAATACGTTTACATGGAGCAGTGGTATAAGCAATGGTGTTGCATTTACCCCATCCGTTACAAACAGCTATACTTTAAATGGTTCTTTTAATACAGGCTGCAGCAATACTATTAGCCCTGTTGTAACCGTTTCAGTATTTGGATTACCTGATATAACTATATCAACTGAAAAACCGGGAATTTGTCCTGCGGACTCAACAGAATTATTTTACACGGGTGCTGAAACCTATACTTGGATTCCCCCATTAGGACCTGGTAATTTTATAAAACCTAAAATTTCAACTTCCTATACGGTTTTTGGAACGGATTTATGGGGCTGTCAAAATACCTCCAGTGTTTTAATTACAGTACATCCCCTACCTACCCTTCAAATTAGTTCTACCAATTCTATGGCCTGCATTGGGGAACAGGTAACGTTAAAGGCAACGGGTGCACAAACGTATACCTGGAATGCTTCACTTGTAAATTCTGAATACTTGTTTATAGCAACCACAAATACACAGTTTACGCTTTACGGAAGTAATGTGTTTGGCTGCCTCGACACTACCTCATATAATCAAAACATACAATCCTGTTCGGTTGCTCTTTTAGCAGATTTAAGTAAATCCGATGTAAGCTGTGAAAGCCGCAACGATGCGTCCATTCAGGTAAATAGTACCATACAGCCACGAATTCCAACAACACAGTACCGCATTAAATACAAATGGCTTGGTACAGATCAATGTACAAGCGAGGAATGTACCACATTAAACGCACTTGCAAAAGGAAACTATACCTTGCTCATGATTGTTACTTCAACTGTTAATGCCCATTATCAAAGAACAGATACACTTGTTAAAACAATTACAATTAATGACCAAAATCCACCATGTAACTTACAACCTTATCATGGTATAACTGCAGACTTTAATGCAACTAATGATTATTTTCACATAGATAATATTGATGTTTATCCTAATAACAGTGTAGAAATATACAACCGCTGGGGTGAGCGCATTAAACGCATACCATATTATAACAACACCACCAACATTTGGCCTACACCCGATGAAATTGGTGATTTACAATCGGGAACGTATTTCTATATTATATTTACAGGAGATCCCCGTGTAAATAACCTTCGTGGATGGATTGAACTTTTAAAATAAAACGTATGAAATTTTTTATAGACACCGCTAATTTACATCACATTCAAGAAGCACAACATTTAGGTGTTTTAGATGGGGTTACAACAAATCCTTCCTTAATGGCAAAGGAGGGCATAAAAGGCCATGATGCTATTTTAAA
>RFVA01000015.1 GCA_009922685.1 Gammaproteobacteria bacterium
CGCCTTGAGGTCAACTCCACCAATTCTTCTACCCCTCCCAGTCAGGATCGCCTCTCCGGTAAGGCCAAGCGAGAAAACCACCGCAAACCTTCCGACAAACCCCGGCGGCCACCTTAAAATCCCCCATCTGTGGCCGGGTCAAAATCCCCCAGTAGAAGGGGACAGGTTTTAGGTTTTTTACTCTTTAGTTGATCCCATGACAAGGCGAGCAGCCGCTTCCTTGAGTCGATAGCTTTTCCCTCTGAACTCGACCATCACAGAACGATGAAGTAACCGATCAAGGATGGCGCTTGTAAGAGCCGCGTCACCGATAAAGGTCTTCCAGTCCTCGAGTATCCGGTTCGAGGTAATCAGAATGCTCCGCCGTGATTTATAGCGCTGATGTAGAAGCGTCTGCATCGAGTCAGCACTCTGTGTTGGCAATTGCCTTGCAAGGAACAGATCGTCCAAGACGAGTAGATCGGCATCCAGGTAAGGCTTGATGGCAGAGCGACGCTCCGTATTGATGGTGAAGGCTAGTCGATCGAGGAGTTCATCGGCTTCCCCATAGGCTACCCGCCATCCCTGACGGACGGCGGCATAGGCAATAGCCTTTGCCACATGGCTTTTCCCGGTGCCGGGCGGGCCGATCAGGATCGCATTACTTCCCTCGTTGATGAACTTGAGGGTATGAAGCTCGAAGCACAGACGCTTTGGGATTTGGGGGTTGTAACCCCAATCGAACTCTTCGAGCGAGGTGCGCTCATCAAGACCGGACGTACGATAAAGCCGATCGATCAGAGACGATTGGCGCCGGTCGAGCTCATCTTGAAGGATCAACGAGAAGGTTTCTAGGAAGTTCAAGTTGGAGGCCTGAGATTCCAAGATACGCGTTTCCAGCGTGGCTCTGACACCGGATAGGCGCAATTGCCTAAGGGCGCGTTCGACTTCAGGCATGGACATGGTCATCTACAACTCCTGGTTGGGTGGTCAATGGGCTTGGAACATCGGTGGTTTGTGTGGCGGAGCGGAAGAAGTCGCCATACACAGAGGCATCACGGATCAGGTCGTGATCTTGAGTCAGTGTCGAGGTAGGGGTTTGCGACGGAGGGTGATTTGGCTCATGGCTCTGCGCCAACTGGGACAGGTTCTGCTCCACCAAGGCCCGGATCGCTTTGTATGTAGAGATACCGCGACCCTGGGCCGTCGCGCAGGCTTGCTCCACTAACCAATTGGGGTAACGTCGTGCGAGCTGAACGATCCCCCATAGGTGGCGGTGAGCCACTCGGCCCTGTCGATCAAAAAGACCCTGGCAAAGAGCTTCCGCCTGAGGCCCGATCGTTTGGGCGCGCGCCAGGATTCGATGGGTCTCGCGTGACGGGTTGAAGACCCGCTCGTCGTCGGGCAATTCGACTTTGCCCTTGGCGATTCGACGATGACAACGGATCAATGCCAATGAGTTCAGATCACGGATCTCGATCTCATGCTCATAGATCCGAACCAGAACCTGACTGCCGATGGCCGCAGGCCGCGCGGCATACCATGAGCTGCTGACCTGAACGGTGGTGTCGTCCTGAACAGTTCGTACTCCCTCCGTAAAGTAACGGAACCCCTCTAAAGGCAGAGGCCTCAGGTGCGCCTTCTCTTCCTGGAACATTTCTTCGACCTGACGCTTGGTTCGACCATGGATGCGCTTGGCCGCCCAGTTCTTTTCCCAGTGGGCCAGGAACTCGTTCTGTTCCTCGATAGAGTCGAAGTGCCGACCTTTTAATGCGGTGCTTTGAGTGTGTTGGATCGCTGATTCGACAGTCCCCTTGCGATTGGGGTCTGCAACCCGGGCGGTATCGGCGACAACACCGTAATGGGACAGCATTGCGGAATAGACGCGATTGAGCTCCGGCTCGTAAAGATCCGGCTTGATGACGCCCTCCTTGAGATTATCAAGGACAATGTATTGCACACAGCCACCGAAATAGCGAAATGCTTCCTCATGGAGCCGAGACCACACTTCGCTGCTGGATTGCCAGACGGTCTTGCGAAATGAGTATCGTGAATAGCGCAACGTCATGACGAACAGGCGGGGCCGGCGGTACTTTCCGTTGTAGAGAGTCAGTGCCCCTTCACCGTAATCAACCTGCGCTTCTTCTCCGGGGAGAAATTCCAGACGATCGAACTGCGCAGGTTCGTGCTCACGCAAGGCTCGGCAAAACCGTTTGACGCTGTTGTAGCCGTGAGTGAACCCACGGTGATCCACCAGATCCTGGTAGATGGCCATGGCATTTCGGCCGAGTCGTCTCTGTGCCTCGATCCATTCTCGATGTATTTCGCAGGCAGACTGAGCAATAGCCGGTGGCCGGGGTGGGGGATTTTGAATCCCCCCCGGGGGAGAGCCGGTGGCCATGGGGGAATTTGATGGCCCGTCCACCAACGATTGGGCAATCTTGCGGACGGTTTTCCGGTCAACACCGGTTTTACGCTGAATCTCGTGCTGGGAAATCCCCCTTTCCAGCAACACGACGACCGCGCTGTGCTTCTGTTGCGTCAAGACATTCACTCCTTTTGCCCTCGTCGTTACATCGAAGGCTTGATGATGTCCTGTCGCCTCACCTGACCAAAGTCAGGCCTGAATGAGGGTCAGCTACTGGGGGATTTTGAGGTGGCCATCAATGGGGGATTTTGGGTGGCCGCCGGGGCTTTAGTTACATTTATTGTCTGCGTACCTGACTGAGGGTTACCACCTGATCCATCGCTAACATCTGAAGCTACGCCCCCAACAACTGACTGAAAAGTATCAAACGAAGGACCACTAATATCGAGCGTAGTGTAGCTCCAATTGTATGAAACTGTTCCAGCCGCAGCCGCTGAGGTTGTGTAAGTCACGGAACATTCAACACCTCCAGCTCCATCACCGCCATTCAGTGTAATGCTGCTCGGCGCTCCTGTAGTTGTTACCGACCCCGAGGTCCCCGCAGGTGGATTTAACGTAGTAGTCCAATTTGATGGGGCGTAGCTACCAGAGAAGTCAGCAAATGAGAGTAAAGGCAAAGCAGTTAACACAGCACATATCAACCATCTCACAAGAACCTCCGCACAAATTGAATAGGCTTTTCTCACTATAGGTCAATAAACTATAGGTCAATAATAAGCTGAATCCCTTCAAAAACCTAAAAAAACCAAACAGCCCGCCGGCGTTTCGCACAGTTTTTTAACGTCTACCCAGCTTGCCCAGCATCAATAAGTGCTCAGCCAGCTTCAAAAGCCTTAGAAATGAAAGCAACAATAGAGAGCAAAAATCCCTGCGTTCAAAGCCTCCCAACCGTGCTACACGCCAAAAGCAGTGAAGGTACGTGACAGTAAGCGTCCAAAAAATCGACGCTGGGTTTCGCGGTTTAATCGACAAAACCTGAACTCGCGCTTCCCCCCCTCCGCAACGTCAAAACTTTTTACGATGCCAGCACCCTGCACTCTCAAAACGACGCGCCCGGTTTTTGATGAGCGTGATTTTGGGTGTTTAACCGACAAAAACCTGAACTTCAGCTTTTTGATTTTTTCAAATTTGACTTGAAACTCACCTCGTCCACGGGCCCCGCATCAATCAACTGACGGGTCTCCTCACGCCGTAACTGCTCGATTGCCTGTACGACTTGCAAGTGGCTGTAGTGCTTTTCGATCATCAACACGCTCGTGCCCATCTGCTTTGCTAGCGTGTGGATTGGAATTTTGTCGTACGTCAGAGCCAGCGTGGCATAGGTGTGACGCAAGCTGTAGAACACCCGCTCCTGCCCTGTCAGCGGATCGATCAGTAAGTTGTGCTGCTTGAGATAGCTGTAGAACATCTTGGTGAAACTGCTGGGCTCCACCTTGTTTTTCAGCCTGAACACAAAGTCATCGCCCTGCAGCTTGATGACATTCTTGAGCTTGTTGATGACGGGAAAATCGAAATCGGGATAGTTGCGCTTTGCGATTGCCACCAGTGCTTTGACGCTGTTGCGAGTGCCAATAATCGTTCGCCTGCCTGTCTTGCCACTCACGCTCATTTCGACAGCCTCGCGCAAATCAAAACGCTCTTCAGTTTCGCCATCCTCACCATCAATCAGCTCGACAACTTTGGGATCGTGCGAGTACTTGACCTGTTTCCACTGCAAATTCATCAGCTCGACACCGGGTCTTGCGCCAGTATCGAGCAGCACTTCACAGTAGTCCCGTAGCAGCGTCCGCAACTCTCTGCTGCTTCTGCCTTCCCTGCTACTTTCAATCCAGTCGTCAAAGTTTGCTCGTAGCGCCCTCACCTCGTCTAAACCGAACGCTGGGCGACGCTGACTTTTTATCCCTTTCGCATCAAGTTTGGGACGATTGATGGGAGACAGAAACCCACGCAGCTCCGCTTCATCAAACACCCTGTTCAATGCAGCGTTCTGTGTCAGCTTTGTGCTTTGCGCGATGGGTTTTTGAGTTTGTTTGATGCGATACAGCTCGACCTCATCCAGTGCTGCTGCATCAATGCGTTCAATGTTGCGCTTGCCGAGAACTGGAGTCAGAAAGCTGTTGATATAGGCGATGTAGGCTTTGTAGGTGACTTTGCCCGCATTGTTCTTCAGCTCGTCTTCCATGCGCTGTACTGCAAGTTTCGCAACATCCCTAAACCTGCGCGTAATAACTGGAAGATTGCTGCGCTTACGGATTTCAGCCTCAATCAGAAGTTCGTTCGCTCGTGTAATCGCATCCTTCAGTTCAGTTTGTCCTGTTGATGCTCGCTGCCACTTGCCGTCAACCTTGTACCTGCATTGCCAAACGCCACTACGCTCACGCTGATACACCACCAGTTTTCGTGGCATTACCGTGTGCGTTGTTGTTGCTTGCTGTGCCATATCGCAACTGTACACTTACAAAAACAGTTGGACAATTAATGTTGGTGTGTAAGCAGGAAAATTGGTGATGTAAGTGTGTAACCGGTGTGTAAGCAGATTTTGGACACAAAAAAAGCGGCCTCCTAAGAGTAACCGCTTGATTTGTATTGGCTTTATGGTGGGCCGTGAAAGGCTCGAACTTTCGACCTATGGATTAAGAGTCCACTGCTCTACCAACTGAGCTAACGGCCCGAAAACTTATTACACCCGTCGGATCGGGTGGGGTGACTGACGGGGCTCGAACCCGCGACAACAGGAATCACAATCCTGGACTCTACCAACTGAGCTACAGTCACCATCGATACTCGTTTTGATGGTGGCGCGCTTGGCAGGACTCGAACCTGCGACCCTCGGCTTAGAAGGCCGATGCTCTATCCAGCTGAGCTACAAGCGCTTGGTCGGGGTCGAGGGACTTACCCGCTACAGTCTTCTCTCAAAACAGAAGCGCTACAGATTGCGCAAAGAGACCTGAGCAATGACCGTTTCGAGAAAGCCGCTGGGCGAACCATCAAGCCTTCAAATTCTAAAGAGATTTACTTCAGGGGTCAATCCAGAACTCATTATTCGATCCTCAGGGACCCACTTTTCTCACAATTTCTGAAGCACCAATTGATAAATCGAATGGGTTTTCTGATCCATGCCGGCCAGGAGGGCGTCCAGCTCCTCAAGGGAATCACGCACAAAGTCACTATCTTTGATACTTCCCGTATTCACCCGAACATTCAAAGCGGAGCTTTTAAGAGCCCCGTGGGCCGCAAGCGCGGCGACACCCGCATCTGTAATGACATTAGTGTTGCCATGTTCAGCAACGAGAAGGCTGAGCTCAATCACCCTTCTAGAGGCCTTCGCACAATCTAAAGGCACTCTCGTCGCCCCCTTAAGGGCCTGCTGGATGGCCGCACTTCTGGCCCCTTTTTCCTCATCCGTGACTTTTGGAAGACCATAGGCCGCCATCACCGCATCAAATGCCTCAACATCCGCCCGAATAAAATCCAAAAGAGTGCCTCTTAATGCCTCAACCTCATGAAGAATCGCCTGCATCTCCTCAGAAACCGCTTCATAGTCAACTTTACCAATGGTCAAATGGCAAACCATGGCAACCAGAGCGGCCCCCATCGCCCCCATGACAGCGACGACACTGCCACCACCCGGGGTCGGCGAGCGACTCGCTAGGGTTTCCAGAAAATTTTCAATCGATGCGTCTTTGATCATTCGGTTGGGAAAGAGGAAGTGCCTAACAAGCCCTAATTATAAAGCCTCTATCACACCTCGTCCTATTTGCGACTCCGGCCGGGCTGTTGTAACGTGCGTCTTTACCCCCTTGATCTTAGCGCCGCTTCGCCAAGATCACCGTCATGACGCCTCAAAACTACGTTCATCATGAAGAAACTCCTGTTCCAATTTGATACAGACCTGTCCCCTTCCGTCTTTGATTCGGTGGTGGCATACGATGGCGGCGCTGATCACGTGATTGGGCATGGAGGCCTGACACCCGCCATGGTCGGGAGCCTGGTTGATGGCACGATTTTTACCCGAGCGCCCAAAGACAAGAAAAACACCGCGATCTTTGTTGGCGGCAGTGATATGCAAGCTGGCGAAGCGCTCTTCAAGGCAGTGAAATCAAGATTCTTTGGCGATTTCAGGGTATCGATCATGCTCGACAGTAATGGCAGCAATACCACCGCCGCAGCGGCTATCGCCAAACTCCTAACCAGTGGATCCATTCGCAATCAACGGGCCGTTGTCCTCGCCGGCACGGGGCCTGTCGGTCAACGTGCCGCCTTCATGCTAGTCAAAGAAGGCGCCAGTGAGGTTTTGATCACCAGCCGCCAACAGTCACGCGCTGATGCCGTCGCGAAACAAATCCAGCAACGCTTTGGGGTCGAGGTGACACCCGTAGAGGCCTTCGATGCCGAAGCTCGGGCTAGGATCATTGAGGATGCGGACATCGTCGTTGCCACCGGCGCGACCGGCGTCGAACTGATTCAAGGGGAGCACTGGCAATCTCTTGAGCGGCTCAAAATGATCGCTGATGCCAACGCCACCCCGCCCCTGGGGATCGGTGGGGTGGACATGATGGACCGAGGAACCGAACGCTACGGGGCTCTGGCTTGGGGCGCCATTGGCTTTGGTACACTTAAACTATCGCTTCATCGAGCCTGCATTGGGCATCTTTTTGAATCCAACGACTGCGTGCTCGACGCCGAAGAAATCTTCGAGATTGCCAAAAAAATGGCCTGAGGTTTCGTTTGATTGCAGACAAAAATCCTAGGAAATCGCCTAGAGGTAACCCGTAAGCCGCCCTTTCGCGCTAAAATTAGCAACAAAGTCTCTCTCCTTATTCAGGTTTCCTATCATGATTGATCGCAAGAAAACGGTCGGCGTTAAAGTGGGTGATGTTCAGATCGGCGGTGGTGCCCCTATCGTGGTCCAGTCCATGACCAATACCGATACCGCCGACGTCGCCGCGACGGTTCAGCAAATTTACGAACTGGCCAGAGCTGGCTCCGAACTGGTCCGGGTGACGGTAAACAATGAGGCCTCGGCGGAAGCAGTTCCTTATATTCGGGACCAATTGGCTGCAAAGGGTTGCACGGTCCCCATCATCGGTGACTTCCATTTCAACGGCCATAAGCTCCTCGAAAAATACCCGGCTTGTGCTGAAGCACTCGGCAAATACCGGATTAATCCCGGCAATGTCGGTCGCGGCTCCAAGCGCGATCCGCAGTTTGCACAAATGATCGAATTTGCCTGCCGTTTCGACAAGCCGGTCCGTATTGGTGTGAATTGGGGAAGCCTCGACCAGTCGGTTCTGGCCCGCCTCCTCGATGAGAATGCCGAGCTTCAGAATCCACAGCCTCTTGAAGTCGTGATGCGGGAAGCAGTGATCACCTCCGCGCTTGAAAGTGCACATAAGGCCATAGAACTTGGCCTTCCCAAGGAACGCATTGTCATATCCTGCAAGCTCAGCCGTGTCCAGGAGTTGATTGCCGTCTATCAACTTCTCGCCGCCCGCTGCGACTTTGCGCTCCATCTCGGCCTCACTGAGGCTGGGATGGGATCTAAAGGGATCGTCGCATCGACGGCTGCTCTTGGGGTTCTTTTGCAACAAGGCATCGGCGATACCATCCGGGTTTCGCTGACCCCTGAACCCATCCTCAACGATCGCTCATTGGAAGTCATCGTGGCGCAGGAAATCCTTCAGACCATGGGGCTTCGTTCATTTTTACCGCTGGTCACAGCTTGCCCGGGCTGCGGACGGACTACCAGCACCTACTTCCAACAGCTGGCTCAGGACATTCAGAGCCACATTCGTCACAAAATGCCGGAATGGAAGCAACGTTATCACGGAGTTGAAGATATGCAGGTTGCCGTGATGGGTTGTGTGGTGAATGGTCCTGGCGAGAGCAAGCACTCCAACATTGGCATCAGCCTCCCAGGGACCGGGGAAGATCCCGTGGCACCCGTCTATGAAGATGGCATCAAGACAGTGACCCTCAAGGGGGACCGAATCGCCGAGGAGTTCCAAACCATGGTCGAAGCTTACATTGACAGCCATTACGGCAAGAAGGACATCCACGCCCACTGACCTCTATAGAGAGGCTCTTGATTCAAGATGGGGGAGTGCTGCTTAAAAAGTGCACTGCCCGAGGGGTGCTCTCTCGGCATAAACTCGGTGCCTACCCCTCACCAAGACAGTGGTTTGCCTTCGATCCACATCCCTTTTCATCAACACTTCCTGACCAGATGCTTCGGTTCAGGCTTATTGCTTAATTTGAGGAGCTCCCCATGTTGACCGCAACCAGAATTCTGACCTGGTTCATCATTGCGATTTGGCTCACAGGCTGCGCCATCGAACCTGAAGCTCCGACAGCATCCGCCACCCCAGCACCATCCTCCGGCAAGAAAAAAGAGCGCCGCTACCTCCGCTTCCCGATGGATACAGCGATTTCACCGCAATACAAATTCCCAAAGTCGGCCCGCTCCATCGATCAAGCTCTCTATACCTTTGCACCCGCCGCTATAGATCAACTGAAGCCCTACTTCAAAAAAGCTGGCGTGTCCTACCCTCCCCAAGAGATTGTCCTCATCGCCATCAAGGATGAAAAGAAGATGGAGCTCTGGGCTCGAGACTTTGGTTCCTTCAAGCTCATTCGCCCCTACAGTATCAAAGCGGCGAGCGGCATGCGTGGACCCAAACTAAAACAGGGTGATCGCCAAGTTCCGGAAGGGATTTATCACATTTCAAGACTCAACCCGAACAGCAACTATCACCTGTCCATGAAGGTCGATTATCCCAATGACTTTGATCGCGAACATGCCCAAGTTGATGGCCGTTCAGACCTCGGTGGCGACATTTTCATCCATGGCAAGAGCGTTTCTGCGGGCTGCCTCGCGATGGGCGATGCCGCTATCGAAGAACTCTTTGTTCTCGCAGCGCATGTCGGCACAGACAACATCAAGGTCGTCATCGCTCCAAGTGACCCGAGACTGCGCCCGCTCGACACCACACACCACAGCCTTCCTTATTGGACCGGCGAACTCTATGATCAAGTGACCCGTGAAATCTTCACCATCACTCAAGCAAAACCTCCGGTGAAACTGGCCCACAGCCATCCCTCCCACCCTATCTACCGTCCAGTCAACTAAGAGAGCCCTCCCAAGCAGAAGCCCCTGAACCATGCCTCTTTTCTGGTGTCACACACCATGGTGGTTTAAGGAGGCCATGCGGGGATCAACGTAAGGGCAAAGCCTGATGTTGAGGGGGGAATGACCATGGCGGTTGCGATCGAATGTTCTAGCCCTCTGACGTGATGGGTTTTGTTTGGCATGTCAAGACAAGGCATCCATCAATGATGCTTGAACCGACAGAAATTAGGGAAGACCCCTTACTGAGCGTTGATCGCAAGAACGCAGTGAAACGCTGAGAATGGGCTGGACATGGCCCTTTGAAATCAGGCGAAAAATAATTGGCTGCTTTGGGGCACTAAGACTCAAAGGCTTGGCTTAAAAGGGCGCCGCATGGGGATCCCTTGAGAATGTCGATAAGTTCAGCCTCTTTTAAAAATAAGCCCCATAACGATTAAACATGACCTCTGGAGGTGGTGGGTGAGTGGTCCTATAACAATGGAATCGAATCCTCTTTCTTACAGGGGGGGGAATGTCAATGCACCCTCACTCCTGATTACCCCACATTGGCCCGGTTTTGAACCTGAAAAGGCCTTGAATCTCATCCAGAAAGAGGCCGAGTGGGTGGGGCTTCGCTGGGTAAGAGAAACTACCCAGCGACGTTCCGCCCGAAATGGGCTTCCTGAAAATAATGGCGCTCACTTCTCCTTTGGGGTCATGATTGAAACCCTGATCGATGGCCATATTGCTTATGCCGGGACCAGTGATCTTTCAGACCAAGGCCTATTGCGGGCCACTCAAGCCGCGGCCCTGAAGGCCAAAGAAATGGCCACCAGGAAAGCCTACGCTGCCAGTATCAAGGAACGTCCGACCTCAGTTGGACGCTACGAAGGACCCAAGGGACGTTGGCTGGATACCGAGGCGCTAGCCACCCTGTCAGGACATCTCATCGAATGTACGCATAGGCTCAAGGTCTCAGAGGCTATCGTGACCGCCGTTGCCGAGGTAAGCCTGATTGAATCGGAAGTCTGGTACCTGACCAGCAGTGGAACAAACCTTCAGCAGCGGCAGTTCATGACCGGCCAACACTTTGGCGCCATTGCTCAGGGTTCAGGAGAAACTCAGCAGCGTTCGCTGAACGGCCCAACCGCTCGCTGTCAACAAGGGGGACTAGAAGCCTTTGACTGGGACCAGTTGGAAGCGGCCTGTGAAGGTGTCGGCGAACAGGCGCTGGCCCTTCTGAAAGCGGATAACTGCCCTAATGAATCCCTGGATCTGATCCTCGCCGCCGACCAGATGCTCCTCCAGATCCATGAATCGATTGGTCATCCTCTGGAGCTCGATCGAATCCTTGGTGATGAACGCAATTATGCCGGTTGGAGCTTTATTAAGCCGTCAGACTTTGGTGTGCTGCAATACGGCAGCCCACTGATGAATGTGACCTTTGATCCGACCTACCCCGGTGAGTTCGCCTCCTACCGATTTGATGATGGCGGAGCACCCGCCACTCGGGAGTTTTTGATCCAGGAAGGGCTCCTGGTTAGGGGACTCGGCGGCCTTGAAAGCCAGCATCGGCTTGGGCTTCAGGGCGTTGCAAACTTCAGATCCTCTGGTTGGAACCGCGCCCCAATCGACCGCATGGCCAACATCAATCTTGAGCCAGGGCATAGCCGCTTAGAGGACATGATCCAACAAGTGGAGCGCGGCATCCTCATGGAGGCAAACCGTTCCTGGTCCATTGATGATGTCCGAAAAAAATTCCAGTTTGGTTGCGAAATCGGGCATCTGATTGAGGATGGGCGGATGACCCGGATCCTTAAGAACCCAAACTATCGAGGCGTCACCGTCCCCTTCTGGCACGCCCTCGCCGCCGTCGGTGATCTGAGTACCAGCAATCATTTTGGGACCCCCTATTGTGGCAAGGGAGAACCTCAGCAAATGATTCGAGTGGGTCACGCTTCTCCAGCGTGTCTCTTCCGAGATATCGAAGTCTTTGGAGGGGCTTCATGAAGACCACGGACACCCATCGCGACCTTTTCCAAGCGCTCTCCAACAAGATCTACTCATCGCTTCATCAGGGTGAATCGATGACCCTGCAACTCGCAGCTGAACATCAGGATTACCTTCGGTTCAACCAAACCAGGGTTCGACAAATGACGCAGGTCGAACAAATCCGCCTCTCGATGCGCTTTCAATCCGAGGGGCGCCGCGTGGCATTCAGTCTGGATCTCACTAGCGACCTTCATGCCGATACCCGCTCAGTCCTCAGCCTCTTAGAGCGTGCGAGAGAGGAAATCAAAGTTCTCCCTGAGGATCCCTTTCTATCTCCTATAGAAAACCATGGGGAACACCACGAAGATCATCCCGGCACGCTGCCTCCCCTCCCCGAGCTTTTGGAGGCGATGGGATTTTATGAGAAAAAAAAGCTCGACCTTGCGGGCCTTTATGCGGGAGGCTCGCTCCTGAGGGCCACCACCAATTCACAAGGGCTTTACCAGTCCTTTTCGTCCGACAGTTTTTTTCTAGACTATTCGCTCTTTACCCTCAATGTCGCGGGCGAAAACAAGGCCGTTAAAGGCCTTTACGCCGGGCGCTCATGGTCAACACCGGCCTTTCATGAGGAGATGACGACCAGCGCGGCGCAGCTCCCGGTTCTTGGGACCCCGAGCAAGCGGCTTGAGCCTGGACGCTACCGAGTCTTTTTTTCACCGAAGGCTGTTGATGCCCTGATCGGAATGTTTTCCTGGGGAGGGGTGAGCTATGCCGCCTATCGTCAAGGCGAATCAGCCCTTCAGAAGTTGATGGACGGGGAGGTTCGACTGTCACCTCACTTTAGGCTAGAGGAGGATTTTGGACTCTCGTTAACCCCCCGCTTTAATAGCCTCGGCGAGATCACGCCGACATCCCTCCCTATCATTGCCGATGGCGAAGTGGAGAACCTCTTAATCAGTTCGAGGACCGCACGGGAATATGGGATCACTGGCAACCATGCAGATAGCGCGGAAGCACTTCGATCACCCGTCATGGCACCCGGCAATTTGGCGTCCGAAGATATTCTGAGAAGGCTGGGCACTGGGCTTTACTTAAGCAATCTTCATTACCTTAACTGGAGCGATCGCTTCAATGCTCGTTTCACGGGAATGACGCGATACGCCTGTTTTTGGGTCGAAGACGGACAGATCGTCGCCCCCATTAAGGATCTTCGCTTTGACGAAAGTCTTTTTACTCTCTTTGGATCGGCCCTTGAAGCGGTGACGGATCGTGCTGAGATCATCATGGCGACCGACACCTACAACCAACGGGCCCTGGGTGGAACCAAGGTCCCTGGGATCCTGGTGGATGGGGTGCGATTTACTCTCTAAGAGATCATCGCACCAGAACGATTAGATGTTCTTAATCCGACTCCAGCGCTCGGGCCAATGGGCTTCGTCCACCCACATCTGTGCGAGGGAGGTGAAGATCATAATGCTCGAAGCAAGGCTGTAGCCAAACCCACCGACCATGGTCAACCAAGCGAATGCTGGAATATATTTGGTCAACCACCAAGACAGGACATCCAGAATCAAGAAGGCAAATGGGGTTGAGATCAGGATCAGTTTCCACTTGCTCGGGTACTGGGCCATCGAGAAGATCCAGCCGACAAAGAGGAAGATAAAAGAAATACCGAACAGGTGAATGTGAGAAACCCGAGTCAAAGAAGCAATACTTGCCCCCTCATCGACTTCGGCGACCTTCTTAAGATTCTCAAATTCCGTGAAGTTGGGAATGGAGGCTCCTGGCCCATGGCAGCTGACGCAGTATTGTTGGACCAAGGGCTGAATCTCAGCCGTGTATTCCTTATTGCTGGCGCCATCACGCGCCCATTGAATCAGTTTAAAACGCACCTCATCCGGAGCCATCGGCTCCATCTGGCCTTTTAGCATCGATTCAAGCTTAGATCCGCTCCGATTGCCGTAATAGCTGTAGATGATGTCGTTGATTGAAAGCCCTGGCTTGCCGTCCGCTTTGCCATGCGTTTCCATGATCTGAAAGCCCGCCATCATCAGCCCAACGCCAATGACCATCAGGAAACCAGTAAAAAGGACCTTGTAGGATGACGGCAATTTCGACAGTGTCGTGACCTGAATCATGGACAAAAACCTCTGATGGTATGGGTCTCTCAAAGCATCATTAGACAACTTCAGTATGACGGTAAAACGATCCTTGCGCCATGATTTTGGTCTGCCTCCCCATCATCATCAAGGGAAACTGGCTCCACCAAGCACTATCCTAACCCATGACTTCGCCCTTCTGTGACCCAAAAGACCGGTTTCGGGTTTCTACCAAAGAAAGTAAAGGACACCGAGAGATCTCACCGAGTGCCTCTTGTGCGATTATCGAATCTCCTATAGAAACTCGATGGTTACCCGCGGTCATGCGGGAAACCCTCAGGAGGGGACGATTGCGATGTTTCATGACCATACGATCCATCCCGTCTTCCACGAAGTCTATGATCCTTTGGTTTAAAACGATGACACAAGAACAATTAAGAACGCCTTTTTTCTCCCTCTTTAAAACCGGCCTCTTAACGCTGACGCTGACCGTGAGCGCCCTTTTTAATACCGGCTGCGACTCTGGTTCTTCAGGCAGCTCCACGACGACAGCCAAAGGATCGGCTGAGGCTCACATCGAAGGAGACGTCTCGGACATTCACGGGCCCATAAACGCTGGAAAACTCGAAGTCAAAGATAAGAACGATCGTGTGGTAGTGACCTATAACCTCGACGGTCAATCAAATCATTACGCCATTACAGTGCCTCAAGGCACCACCTATCCGATAGTTCTCATGGTGACACCGCCACCAGGCCCCATAACTCAGGTCGTGAGGGCCGTCGTCACCAACCCTTTGGCAGATCGGATGGATATCACCGATATCACCAGCCTCGTCGTTGATGCGGCCTTTGCTCTTGGAGGACTCACCGAGGAAAATATTGCTAAGGCCTCCGGGGGTGCCATTGGGCTCCGTCAACGTCAAGGGGTCAGTGCAGGTTCTGGCGGCGGCGGTTCAGGTGCAGGCCAAAGTGCAGGTGGCGTGGGCCATGGCGGCCATGGCGGACACGATCTGTCAGGCGGCAGCACCACCCCAAGTGATCAGACACACAGCGCACCTCGTTAATCAAAAAGCCACGGGGTGACCGCTCACGCCCTGTTGATCACCGCGTTGTCATCCGGGCCTTAGCTCCAAGGCCGTGAGGTCCAGAAAATAATCGCTCCACTGAGGACCGAGAGAAGCAAGAGGGCGCCGCCCCCGAGCCAGCGCGTTACCCCACCCCCGAGCACCATCACAAAGATCGCCTTTAAAAGGTTATTACTGGCCGTTGCAATCAGAATGGCGAAAACCAACACCTCCGGTGCTCGATCGAAATGGCCTCCGACCACGGCCAGGACAAAGGGATCGATATCGGTAAACCCACTCAGAAAGGCCATCCACTGAAGACCTTCTTGGGGATCATGGGCGAGAAGATAATGAGTGAGCCCTGTGACCAGAAGGAATGACAGGGCAAATAATAAAGAGGCATGGAGTTCTAAGGGATTCTTTGGGCGGCCAACGCTCGCCGGTAGCTGGGCCGATCCCTCATGATGGCGCGCCAACACAAAGGCAACGCCGAGCGCCACCAGAAAAAGAGCCAGAAATGCCGGCATCAATAAGTAGCCGACTTGCCGATCAAAGAACGTCACCATCAGCAGCAATCGGACATACATCATGCCGGTGGCTAAGACGATGGCTGCAGCCGGCTGAAAGCCATTAAGATCAGATTGGCGCGATTCGCGAGCGAGGACAACACTGGCCGCCGTACTGGAATAAAAGCCGCCGATCGCGCCGGTCAAAAGAATCCCCCGATGGGGCATCAAATAGGTCTGGACCAGATAACTCAGATAGGAAAGGCCACTCATGACCACCACCGCCATCCAGGTCTCATAGACCGACACCGGGAGGTAGGATCCCATCGGATCCCTCGGCATCAGCGGCAGAATGACGCCCGATAACACCAAAAACTTGGCCAGTGTGATGACTTCCTCATTGGCAAGCCTCAGGGTGAGCCGCTGGATAGGCTCTTTTGCATTCAAAATGAAGAGTGCAGAAATCACATAGAGGATCAGAAACCAGTCAGGCAGGTTCAGGCTGACAGGGCCAAGGGTATAGCTCATGAGCCCTAAGAGCATGCCGATCAGTCCCGTCTCCCCCTGGGCCAGCTTGTGCTGATAAAAAACAGCCCACCATCCCCCTAACAGCAACAAACCCCCAAGGTATAACCAACCAGAAGGCTGCAGCATGAAGAGCACAAATCCAAGGAGTGCCACGAACATCAGCGTCCGGGTGCTCCCAAAGACCCGAAACTTCTGATTCATGAGGTAATACTCACGAAGCCCAAGCCCCAGCAAAAGGCTCATGCCCACGGTCAGCAAAAACGCCGTCAACACATCCGGCATGTGAAAAGCATCATGAATGGCCATGGTGTCTCCTGAAGTTCATGAAAATCCCTCTTGAAGTCCACATTCTGCCGATAGAATAAAGGATTCGTCCAAACCCTATTGGATCCCCCCATGAAGCTTCGCGTTTTCCTGATCCTTGTACCCCTCTTTTTTGCCGCCTGCTCAAGGCCCCACGAAGCCGTGCTAGAAGGTCAGGCTCAAGGCACCACCTGGCAGGTCAAGTTGGTCACTGAAGACCCTGATCTTAACGTCGAGGACATTCGCCAGGATATCGAGGCGGCCTTCCAGTTGATTGATGGGCAGCTGTCTAACTGGCGTGAAGACTCCGAGATCAGTCAGTTTAACCGGCTCAAAGATACGGAATGGCATCCGGTGGCCGGGACCATCGTCGAACTGGTTCAGGTCGGAAAATCTGTTCATGACCTGACCGATGGCTGCTACGACCTCACCGTCAAGCCCCTCTTTAGCCTTTGGGGTTTTAGTCGACATCAGCTCACCATTCCAGAGCCCAGCGCCATCCAAAAAGCGATGGCCCACATTGGCATGGATAAGCTAGACATCGATGTCGAAGGACACCGTCTCCGCAAGAAGGACCCAGAGCTTGAAATCACACTCGACTCCATCGCCCAAGGTTACAGCGTCGCGGTCATCAGTCGGATGATCGAAAATCGTGGCTTCACTCAGTATCTGGTCGAAGTCGGAGGAGAAATGCGGGTTCGGGGACACAAAGGGGACGGGAGCCCCTGGCGAGTGGCGGTTGAAAAACCGTCCCCCATGACCCGCGAGGTACAAAGGATTCTCGACTTCCATGAAGAAAAGGGGACCGCCATCATGACCTCCGGAACCTATCGAAACTTCTTCGAGGAAGGCGGGACGCTTTACTCTCACATTATCGATCCTCGAACGGGGCAGCCCGTCACCCACCACCTCCTTTCAACCACCGTCCTTCATGAGGATCCGACACTCGCGGATGCTTGGTCTACCGCGCTCCTCTGTGTTGGGGAAAAGGAGGCCCAAAGGATCAGCGAAGCCGAGGGTCTCCAATCTCTCCTCATCTACGAAGACCAGCATCGTCTTGTTGAAGTGATGAGCAGTCGTTTCAACGCCCTACCCGAGATCCTAGAGGACGCCAAAGGGCCGCCCGCAGCGTCCAGTAAAAAGGACGCTGATCTTTAGCTATAGGTAGCGTAAAGTAGGCCTCCCATGACTTGTGATGAGTGGCCCCATGATCCTCGACAAGCAGCTGATCCATGCTATCAGGGTCGCACCCGAATCCAAGATTCGTCTTGATCGATTCAGCACCCAATGGCCTAGGGGAGAATCCAAAGAGAGCCTTGAGGAGCTTAGGGATCACGCCAAAGACCTATTGGAGGAAAACCTCAAGCGACTTAGTGAGAGCCAGCAACGACTGTACGCTAATAATCGCTTCGCCCTCTTGATCATTTTTCAAGCCATGGATGCCGCCGGGAAGGATGGCACCATTCGCCATGTGATGTCAGGCATCAATCCCCAAGGATGTCAGGTCTTTTCTTTCAAACATCCCTCCCAGGAAGACCTTGACCATACCTTCCTTTGGCATTCAATGTGTGCGCTACCTGAACGCGGTAGGATCGGCATCTTTAATCGCTCCTACTACGAGGACGTCCTGATCACGAGGGTCCATCCACAGCTTCTGGAACACCAGCAACTGCCGCCTGGGAGACGAGGCAAGGCCTTTTGGGCCTCTCGCTTGGATGATATTAGACACTTCGAGCGACACCTCGCTTCAAACGGCACCATCATCCTCAAGTTTTTTCTACATGTCTCGAAGGATGAGCAAAAAAGACGACTTCTGGAGCGACTGACCGATGCCGGCAAGCACTGGAAATTCTCGGCGACCGATCTTCTTGAACGGAGCTATTGGGATGACTATATGACGGCGTACGAAGATGCCATCAGCCAAACCAGCACTCTTTTTGCACCCTGGCATATCGTGCCTGCCGATCATAAATGGTTGTGTCGGGCTTTGGTTTCCGAGACGATCTGTCGGTGCCTTAAGAAACTCAAACTGGAATACCCCACATTAAGCGTTGAACAGCAGAACGCCTTGGCGATCGCCAAAAAGCGACTGGAAAATGAATAAGCCTCGCCCATTCCTTTGAGGAACCCATCGATGAGTCATCTTTCCGCCAATGATCAACGAGTGACCCTTTCACGCCTCAAAGCGATGGTAAAGGCGGTTGCCTTGGATCCCAGGATGGGACCCAAGGCCCGCTGGCTGTTGATCGCCTTGATCGTCTGCATGCTGCTGATCAATGGCCTCAATGTGGTCAACAGCTTCATTGGCCGGGATTTTATGACCGCCATCGCCGATCACGACGAGAAGGAGTTTTGGGATCAGGCCCTCCTTTATCTGGGGGTCTTCGGGGCCCTAACCTTCGTCTCGGTCATGTCTCGTTTCACCGAAGAATCATTGGGGCTCCTCTGGCGCAAGTGGATGACCTGGCGGTTATTTGAGCTTTATGCCGATCATCGAGTGTATTGGCGTATGGACGTCAGCGAGGAAGTTGATAACCCAGACCAGCGGATCGCAGAAGACGTGAAGGCCTTCACCACCACTTCGGTATCCTTCGTGCTCATGCTATCGAACGCGCTGTTGACAGTCATCGCCTTTTCAAGCGTTCTCTGGCATATCAGTCCTCAGCTGTTCTTGGTCGCAATCGGCTATGCGCTGGTTGGAACGCTTCTCACCATTCAATTTGGAAAACCACTGATCAAGCTTAATGACCAGCAGCTCGATAAGGAAGCGGCCTTTCGCTCTTCCCTTATCGGACTTCGGGAACATGCCGACATGATTGCTCTTTCACGTCGTGAGGCTTTCTGGATTGACAGAGCCTTCAAGCGTCTTCAAGCCTTGACCGATAACCTGACCGCGATCATTCGAACCAACCGGAATGTTGGTTTTTTTACCACCGGGTTTAACTGGATGATCCAGATTATTCCAGCACTGATCGTTGCCCCACTGTTCATCGAAGGCAAAGTCGAATTTGGTGTCATCACCCAGTCCGCCGTGGCCTTTACCCAGCTGATGGGCGCCTTCTCACTGATCATCACCCAGTTCCAATCGATTTCATCCTTTGTCGCGGTCATCAACCGGCTCTCCCTCCTTTCAGAATCCGCGCTCAAGGAAAAGCAACACGGTATTCAAAGTCTCGATGAGGCCAAGCTGTTATCAGAGAGTGCAATCCTCATTAAGGATCTCACGCTGAACGCACAGCATAGCCCTCATTGCCTGGTGCATCAGCTGACCGCCACATTCAAGCCTAGAAAGCCGGTTCTTGTCTATGGATCTGATGCGGCCGCTCTGACGGCGCTTTTTAGATCAATTGCCGGCATCTGGAGTGCGACTGAAGGCCGTATTCAACGGCCACCGCTCGATCAGTGCCTCTTTGTATCTGAGCGACCTTATCTCACGCCTTGCACACTGTCAGAACTCTTTCTGCGCCCTTACCCGGATGTCGGCAAGGACCTTGATGACCCCAGCGCGCCGAAACCTCAGGACCTCCTCCCGCATGAATCAACGATACAAGCCGCTCTCTCCATGGTCGGACTTGAAACCCTCGCCGAGCGCCATGGTGGATTTCATAGCGTTCATGATTGGGACAGCGAACTTCCGCTCGCAGAACAACAGCTACTGGTCATTGCCCGGGTGACACTGCTTGGGCCCGCGTTCGTTCTCCTTGATCGTCCCGGCAGTTCCCTTGAGCCATCGCGCCTTGCAAAGGTTCTTGAAATTCTTAAAGAACTCGAAATCACCGCCATTACCTTCGAACACACCATTTCACACATCGATTTACACGAAAATGCATTGGAGATCTTAGAGGGCGGTCAATGGCAGTGGCATCCAAGCCTTCAAGAGCCCCTGGCTGAAATGACCGCAAGAAGCAATTAGGATCATCAAAGAAGATTCGATGGGATCGTCTTAATTTTTCAACCTTCAGAGCCGTCACGACAACTTCCCGTGAACCATGCTGTCAGACAGCTCAGGACAAAACGCTATCAACCCCAAAGGAGTATTGGATCGCATGGCCTTATTGAATTACATTCTCATGATCGTAGTCGGCGTCATCGGCATGTCGGCGTTGGATGAGGATCGCACGAGGGTTTCCTTAGAGGAGTGGCTCATTTATGCCGCCATTATCTTTGCCGCATGGAAACTAGTGAAGGAACTCATTCGTCTCATTCAAGAACATGAAGGCGGTCTCTAAAGGGGCCTTCGAAAGAAGTTTCCTCAGAGGTTGAGAATGAACCCGTTATCCATCGCCCGCCGCCCAAGATCACCCTTCATCCGTTCAGAGCGATCCGTTCGTGACATCATGCGGGATGTTCTCATGGCCCTGGTCCCCGGAGCCTTGGTGGCCTTATGGCTCTACGGCAGCGGGGTGGTTTTCCAAATCGGCCTAGCGGCGGCGAGTGCCCTCATCACCGAAGCCGCCCTGTTGGCCCTTCGCGGGCGTCCCGTTCGAGCGACCCTTCAGGATCATAGTGCGCTCCTGACCGGCATTTTGCTGGGCCTTTCCCTCCCCCCTTTGGCTCCCTGGTGGGTCCCTGTCACCGGGGCGTTCCTCGCGATGACTTTCGGTAAACAAGTCTACGGTGGGCTGGGCCAGAATCCCTTCAATCCCGCCATGGTTGGCTATGCCATGCTGATCATCTCGTTTCCGAGGGAAATGACCCTTTGGAGTGGAACCTTCGGCGATAGCCCCTCATTCAGCACCAGCTTAACCGCCCTCCTCACATCGCCCGATGAGTCTTGGTGGGACAGTATCGCTAGGGCTACCCCCCTAACCTTACTGCACGATGGTCTCAAAACCACCATGGCAAAAGGCCTTCCCCTCCCGGATCCCGCTTTAACCGCTTCGATCCTGATCAACCTGGCCTATCTTACGGGGGGGTGCTTCCTGGTGTTCCGCCAAGCGCTCGACTACCGGATCCCTTTGGCGATGCTGATTGTTCTGCTGGCGGGCCATATGACGCTTCAAACTTTTGGCGGAGGACTCTTAGGAAGCCTTCAGCAACTCTTTTTGGGATCGACCATGTTGGGGGCTTTCTTCATTGCCACGGATCCCGTGACGGCGGCTAACACCCCCAGAGGCCGCTGGGTTTACGGTGCCGGAATCGGGGCATTCACGCTCCTCATTCGTTCCTATGGTAACTATCCGGATGGGATCGCGTTTGCCGTGCTCCTGATGAACTTTGCAGCACCCAGCCTTGATGCACTCACCCGACCCAAGGCGTACGGTCACTCCTAAGGTCGTCGATCCTATGGTCAGATCATGACCTGTGTCCCCAGCTCCACGACCCGATCAAGCGGAATCTGGAAGTACCGGGCTGCAGAACCCGCATTACGGGCCATGCCGATGAAAAGCCGGATCCGCCAGAGCGCCATCAACGGCGAGGGTTTGGCAATCAACGTCTCCCGACTCATAAAGAAATAGGTCTCGTTGGGATCTATGGTGATTTCACGACTCGAGGAGCGAAGCGCTTTCTGAATATTGGGCGATTCGGCAAAGCCATAATGAAGGGTGATGCGGAACAGGGAGTCGGCTAACTTTTGAACATCTCGGCGTTTCTCAGCCGCCACCCTTGGCAAGGGTTCGGTCACCACACTCATGATGATGACATTGTCATGGAGTGCCTTGTTATGCCGTAAATTATTCAACAGCGCGAGTGGAATCCCCTGTCGGCTCAACGTCAAATAGACCGCCGTACCTGACACCCTTACCGGTGGATGCGCCGCCATCATGGCCAGGAACTCCTCGACCGGCATCGCTTTCTCCTGAAGCTTATCCTGCAGCATCGAACGTCCGCTTTTCCAGGTGCTCAGTAAGAGGAAGACCACGGCACCAATCACCAGAGGGAACCAGCCACCATCCGGTATCTTTGGGATGTTGGCCCCAAAAAAAGCAAGGTCGACCATGAGAAACAAAAGGGCCACGAGACCACTGAGAATCGGATTCCACTTCCAAAGACTCAGCACGACCACAAACGCCAAAATGGTATCAATCGCCATCGTTCCGGTGACCGCAATACCATAAGCCGCCGCCAACTTCGAGGAAGACTGAAGACCGACAATGAGCACAATGACACCGATCATCAACATCGTATTGATGGCGGGAACATAGATCTGACCCATCTCATCTTCAGAGGTGTACTTGATGGTCAACCTCGGGCAGAAACCCAACTGGATCGCCTGGGCCGTCAGCGAGAAAGCACCTGAAATGACCGCCTGGGAGGCAATCACGGTCGCGAGTGTCGCCAGAATAATCATGAACGACAGCCATGCAGGTGGCACCATCAGGTAGAAGGGACTGGTAATAGCTTCGGGGTCTCGGGTCAATAGGGCGGCTTGGCCAAAATAATTCAATATCAATGCGGGGAGCGCGACAAAAAACCATGCCTTGCGGATCGGAAGTCGACCAAAGTGCCCCATATCGGCATAGAGGGCCTCACCGCCCGTGACCGAGAGCACGACGGCTCCCAGGGTCAAAAATCCATGCCAACCATTATGACTAAAGAACTCAACCGCACGCCTTGGATCCAAAGCCCACAAGACTTCCGGAGTTTCTAAAAGACTTTCAAGGCCGATCACGGCAAGACTCAAAAACCACAGGAGCATGATGGGACCGAACAACTGGCCTACCTTCCCTGTTCCATGACGCTGCGAACGAAACAAGAGAATCAGCACCGCAAGGGCGATAGGAATGATGAAGTCATGCAACTGTGGCTTTAGAACCTCAAGCCCTTCAACGGCACTTAAAACAGAAATCGCAGGGGTAATGACCCCATCACCATAGAACAGTGAGGCTCCCATAAGCCCAAGACCAATCAGGAATGTCTGGAGACCCGGACCTAGCCGCGCTTTCTGGGTGACCAGTGAGAGTAGGGCCATGATCCCCCCCTCTCCCTTGTTGTCAGCCCGCATAATGAAGGCCACGTATTTAAGAGAAATCACGATCAGGATCGACCAAAACACCAACGAGAGAATGCCAAGAATATTTTCATCAGAGGGCAGTACCGGATGACTGCCACCAAAGCATTCCTTGAGGGTATAAAGGGGGCTAGTACCGATATCGCCAAACACGACCCCCAGTGCGGCAACGATTAAGCCCTTTGAATCTCGCGACGTGAGCGGCTGCCCGTGATGAAGATTCATACCGGTCACTCTCCTTTGTTCTTAGCGTTTGAAAGCCTTACCCAAAGCCTCTGCCATCGCCCCGCGGGGAGGAGCTCCCGGAGACGGCCTGTTCAAACGGGCATCCTTCAGCGAAGCATCCTTTGACCTTTCAGGAAGGAGGGACTTCTCGTCGATAGGGGCTTCTCGTTTCATACTTAAGGCGATCCGTTTACGGACGACATCAACCTCCAAGACCTTGACCTTCACCACATCACCCGCCTTGACGATGTCCCTCGGATCTTTGACGAACTGATCGGCCAGATGAGAGATGTGAACAAGACCATCCTGATGCACGCCGATATCGACAAAAGCACCAAAGTTAGCCACATTGGTCACGACACCTTCGAGCATCATTCCTATTTTTAGGTCCTGAAGGGTTGAAACATCGTCTTTGAAAGCGGCGGTCTTAAATTCAGGCCGAGGATCGCGCCCAGGCTTCTCCAACTCGTTAAGGATGTCCCTGACCGTGGGCAAACCAAACCGATCATCCACGTAGTGTTCCGCCTCCAGTGACCTCAAAAAAGCACTGTTACCGATCAGCGCTTCAACATCTCGTCCGGTGGCCAAAGCCATCCGGGTGACTAAAGGGTAGGCTTCAGGATGGACTGCCGAGGCATCCAGTGGATTATCACCCCCCATGATACGAAGAAATCCTGCGGACTGCTCAAAGGCCCGATCGCCAAGGCGCGGCACCTGAAGGAGTGCTTTCCGGGCCCTGAACGGCCCGTGCTGGTCACGATAATCAACGATGTTCTGGCTGATCGTGGCGGATAGCCCTGAGACATACCTCAACAGCTGAGAGGATGCCATATTGACGTCCACCCCGACCGCATTCACACAATCCTCAACCACGGAATCGAGGCTTTTTGAGAGACGAACCTGATTGAGATCGTGCTGATACTGACCCACTCCGATCGACTTAGGTTCGATCTTAACCAGTTCAGCGAGTGGGTCTTGTAGGCGGCGCGCAATCGAGACCGCTCCCCGCAAAGTCACATCCAAATCAGGAAATTCGAGGGCCGCAAGTTCAGAGGCGGAATAGACCGAAGCCCCGGCTTCAGACACGGAGACCTGGGTGAGACTGAGGTCGGGATGGGTACGAAAAAGAGCCTGTACCAATTGATCCGTCTCTCTTGATGCCGTGCCATTGCCAATCGCGACTAATTGAACCTGGTGCTGGCGAGCGAGTGCAGCTAGTACCGCAATAGAGGGATCCCATTCCTTACGCGGCACATGAGGATAAATGGTCGCTGTCGCTAGAAGCTTGCCGGTTTCAGCGATGACGGCGACCTTGACCCCGCTCCTTAGTCCCGGATCAAGGCCCATAGTCACCTTAGGTCCAGCCGGTGCCGCAAGGAGAAGGTCCTTCAGATTGCGGGCAAACACCTGAATGGCCTCATCCTCCGCAAGCTCCTTCAGCCGTTGCTTCAAATCGAGATCGATCTTCGGGAGCAATTTGATGCGGTAGGCGTAATGAACACATTCGATCAGCCATTCATCGGCGGGCCGCCCCTCGAAACGAATGCCCTCTTGCTCTTGGATGAATCCCTTGGCCAGGGCATGGGCCGCCGCCTCATCCCGTCCTGGCTTCAGGGTGAGATCGAGAACGTCCTCGTTACGGCCCCGATAAAGGGCTAGAAGACGATGTGAGGGAATTTTGGTCAGCGCCTCTTCATATTCAAAGTAGTCACGAAACTTAGCCCCTGGGATTTCCTTTCCGTCTCTAACCTTCGCCATCAGGAATCCCTGATCCCAGATCTTTTCTCGTAACCCACTGACCGTGGTCGCATTTTCACAAAAACGCTCCATGAGAATCTGGCGAGCACCTTCAAGCACCTGATCCACCTCGCCGAAGCCCTGTTCGGGATTAAGATAAGCGCGGGCAGAAACCGCCGGGACCGACTCAGGCTGGGCCAGCAATCCGAGGGCCAGAGGTTCAAGACCCGCCTCTTTGGCTATCTGAGCTTTGGTTCGGCGCTTGGGCTTATAGGGAAGGTAAAGATCTTCAAGGAGCGTCTTGGTCTCCGCAGCTTGAATCGCGGCCTTCAATTCAGGCGTTAACTGACCTTGTTCAAGAATGCTGGCAAGAATGGTTTCACGTCGCTCCTCAAGTTCCCGGAGGTAATGAAGGCGGGTCTCGAGAAGCCGCAGCTGACTATCATCCAGCGAGCCTGTCACTTCCTTTCGGTAACGGGCGATAAAAGGGACTGTCGCGCCCTCATCGAGAAGACGAACGGCGGCGACCACCTGAGCCGGTTTGACCGAAAGTTCGTCTGCGAGTCGCGCTATGAGTTCCATCGATCATCAGTCTCGAATGTGGCTTTGTAGCTGAAAAAAAGGCCACTTACCGCGGCCTTTTGAGTGTTTTTCTTTCCAGGGATCAGGGGCGACCGTCGTCGGCGCCTTCTTTCTCAGGGACCAACAGGTCCGCGCGGCTTACGCCCAGCTTGTAGGCCAGTGCCGTTGCCACATAGATCGATGAATACGTCCCCACAAAGATACCAATCACGAGAGCGATACCGAAATTCCGAAGGACCTCACCGCCCCAAATCGCCATCGCCATGGCTGTCAAGAAGGTCAAGAACGACGTCATCAAGGTTCGACTTAAGGTCTCGTTGATAGACTGATTGATGATATCGAGCGTATCGGCCCGACGGATTTTCCGAAAGTTTTCACGCACCCGGTCGAAGACCACAATGGTGTCATTCAGTGAGTAACCCATGATGGTCAGGACCGCGGCGAGGACCGTGAGATCAAAATCAAGCTGAAACACGGAAAACAAACCGACAATCATGGTGATGTCGTGGAGCGTTGCCAGAATCGCACCCAGTGCGAATCGGTATTCAAAACGCCAAGCGACATAGATGAGAATGAAAATGGTGGACGCTAAGAGCGCGATAAGGCTGCCCTCGACCAGATCATCGCCCACCTGGGGTCCGACAAACTCAACCCGCTTAATATCGGGGCGATCTTCGAGATTCTTATTTAAGGCTTCCATGACCTGGGCCCTCAGCTCCATCCCGTTTTCGCCCTGCTTAATCGGTGCGAGACGAATCAGAACGTCCTTGGTCGTCCCAAAATTTTGGACGGTCGGATTGGAGAAGCCCACGGCCTCAAGTTCGCTCCGGATGGCATTGAGATCGGCGGGATGCTGATACCCGGCTTCAATGACCGTTCCGCCGGTAAAGTCGACCGCAAAATTCAATCCTCTAATCCCCAATGATCCAATGGCGATGACGCTCAGCGCGAGGGAAGCGACGACCGCAATACCGCGCCACTTCATAAAATCAATGGCGTAGTGCCGTTGAGTAACCGTGTTTGCTGACAAGACTATCTACTCCTCAATCTATAGTTGAAACCGCGTTCCGAATTCGCTTTCAGGGCTAAATCCAGAGCTTGGCAGCACGCTTTTGCCCGTAGATGAAATTAACCATCATGCGAGTGCAGCTGACGGCGGTGAACAGCGACGTAATAATGCCGATGGTCAGGGTGACGGCGAAGCCCTTGACCGGGCCAGAACCAATCCCAAACAACATAATCGCTGCAATCAAATTAGTGACGTGGGAATCCCAGATGGTCGCAAACGCGCGATCAAAGCCCGCGTAAATAGCCCCCTGAGGCGACGCGCCATTGCGAATTTCTTCCTTAATACGCTCGTAGATCAGAACGTTAGCGTCTACCGCCATACCGACCGTCAGGGTAATACCGGCAATACCCGGCAAGGTCAATGTTGCCTGCATCGCAGAGAGAATAGCCAGGATCAAGGCCACGTTGAACAACAACGTGATATTGGCGACGATCCCGAAGACCTTGTAGTAGAACAGAACCACAAGGGCTACCAGCAGGAAGCCAATCTCAAAGGAGCGAACACCCTGAGCAATATTCTCCTTACCGAGGCTTGGACCGACCGTCCGCTCCTCGACAATGTCAACGGGAGCAGCCAAAGCGCCTGAACGAAGTAACAGCGACAGATTACGTGCTTCATCGGTTCCATCGAGACCGCTGATTTGGAATCGCTTGCTGAAGCGATCACGAATAGTGGCGATATTAATGACCTCTTCGACCGTCCGCTTGGTCGTCACCTTCTTACCACCCACCTCCTTGGTCTCATTCTTGTTCTCGATGTAGACCACGGCCATCGGCTTATTAATATTCTCCTTCGTGGTATCGGCCATCTTGCGGGCACCTGGACCATTCAGGGTAATAAACACGGCTGCCGAGCCTGACTGCTGCTCAAGTCCTGAAGAAGCATCAATGATCTGGTCACCCGTCACAATAATCTTTCGCTGCAGGAGAACTGGCTTGCCTTGGCGATCCTTGTAAAGCTTTGAACCAATCGGCGTCTTCGTCTCATCCGTTGGGGTCGGATGGTCCGTATCCACCATCCTGAATTCAAGCGTTGCCGTTGCACCCAGGATTTCCTTCGCGCGAGCGGTATCTTGAACACCCGGCAACTGGACCACAATTCGATCCTCGCCCTGCTGCTGGATGACGGGTTCCGCAACACCGAGTTCGTTGACACGATTGCGGAGAGTGGTCACGTTTTGAGCTACGGCCAGGCGGCGGATCTCCCGTGCCTCGGTATCACTCATCCGGCCATTTAAGGTCATCCCCTCTTCATCAAAGACCAAGCCACGCACTTCCCGCTTCAGCGTACTCTCGGCCTGACCCAGCGTATTGGAATCCTGGAACTTGATCTGAATCACATGATTGTTGCGATCCACCGAACCATAGTGGATTTTGCTATCCCTGAGCAGCGACCGGATATCCTCTGCATAGCGCTCTTCCGCCTGCTTGATGGCCGCTTCCATGTCGACCTGCATCATGAAGTGGACACCCCCTCGAAGGTCAAGACCGAGATACATCGGGCCCGCCCCAATCCGTCGGAGCCAATCAGGGGTTGCTGGCGCCAAATTGAGTGCAACCGTATAGCGATCCTGAAAAGTCGCTCCAAGCGTATCCGATGCCTTTAACTGCGCGTCCGTATCTTCAAATCGGATCAACAACCGTTTGTCCGACAACTCGACCGCCTTGGGCTTCAAGCTCGCCGCTGTCAGAGCCTTTTCGGCAGTTGCAACCAGATTCTGGTCCAACAACGCACCTCGAAGCGGAGATAGCTGGACAGAAGGATCTTCTCCGAAGAAATTCGGCAGGGCATAGATCACCGCCAGGAGAAGAATCAGGGAGATGAGAGTGTTTTTCCAGAGAGGAAAATGATTACGCATGTTGACTGCCTATGAGCGCGACGACGGAAAAGCGGTCGGCAAAAACGTGAGAGGGATCTTTATAGGATTACTTTTCGGACTTTTTTCTGACCTTGAAGGTCCCCTTGGGTAACAAGGAAGCCACGGCATTTCGCTGAACATGAACATGAACGTTATCCGACAGTTCCAGTTCTACGAAATTATCATCAAGGTCGATTACACGACCCAACAGGCCACCCGTGGTCACAACCTCACTCCCCTTACCCAAGGCATCAACCATTTTCTTATGTTCCTTGGTCTTTCGCTGCTGCGGCAGTATGAAGAGGAAGAAAAAGGCGGCCATGATCCCGAGCGGCAGGATCAAACCGACAACGCCGGGGTCCTGTGCTGCTGCGGGGGCGGCTTCAGCCAGTGCATCTGAGATGAAAAAACCCATGGACTTACTCCTAACAATGAGTGGCGGATAAACCTAGGATTATGCCACAGAAGGGGGCAAACTTGCGCGTTGCCGGTAAAACTCCTCGATGAACCCCTGAAGATTCCCCTGCTCGATGGCCTCCCGAAGACCCGCCATCAACTCCTGATAGTAGTGAAGGTTGTGGATGGTGTTTAGTCGGGCGCCCAGGATCTCGCCGCACTTGTCGAGGTGCCTGAGATAGGCCCTTGAGTAGTTTTGACAGGTATAACAGCGACACGCCTCATCAAGCGGGCGGATATCCTCTTGATAGACCGCATTTCGGATCCTAAGCGTCCCGAAACGAGTAAAGATATGCCCATTCCGGGCATTCCTGGTGGGCATGACACAATCGAACATGTCGATGCCCTGAGAGACGGCCTCCACGAGATCTTCGGGGGTCCCAACGCCCATCAGATACCGCGGCTTATCCAAAGGAAGCACGGGCACCACCGCATCAAGAACACGGGCTCGATCTTCCTTCGGTTCACCGACCGAAAGACCGCCAATGGCATAACCATCGAATCCCATCGCCATCAAAGCGTTCGCTGAGGTAACCCTCAGATCCTCATAGATCCCACCCTGAACAATCGCAAACAAGGCTGATGGATTGTCGCCATGCGCTTTTTTGCTGCGTTCCGCCCAACGCAGCGACAACGCCATCGAGTCACCCGCCTCCTCATAAGTCGCAGGGAAAGGCGTACACTCATCAAAGATCATCACGACATCTGAACCCAGCGCGCGCTGCACGGCCATGGATTCTTCAGGCCCTAAAAAGACGGTATCGCCATCGATGGGCGATTGAAACCTGACGCCCTCCTCGCTGATTTTTCGCATCGCCCCAAGACTGAAGACCTGAAACCCCCCCGAGTCGGTCAATATGGGACCAGACCAGTGCATGAAATCATGAAGATCACCGTGCTTTCCAATGACTTCGGTACCCGGCCTCAACATGAGATGAAAGGTGTTACCTAGGATCATTTCGGCGCCAATCGCCCGAAGTTCCTCTGGGGTCATCGCCTTGACCGTCCCATAAGTACCGACCGGCATGAAGGCCGGCGTCTGAACGGTCCCTCTGGGGAAAGATAATTCGCCGCGACGGGCGCGACCATCAGTCTTAATTAGGCGATATTCCATTTTTCAGTGTCGCAGTAACGCAATCGGCCCGCTTGCTCCTGCAGGCGGGCCGATGTCTAGGCTGGTTGCTTTTTATTATGGGAACCTATTCGGCAAGCGGATATCACCTACTTTTCTTCGCGGCGAAAAGGAAAATGAGAAATTCTGGTCAAGGCTCGATGGCCGGCCTGATGTCCATATCAAGAAACTATTGGATATAGGCTGCAGTCATGGAAGCCTGAGTGTGGATGCCGCGATCAGGGGAGCCAAACGTGTGGTTGGGATCGATACAGACCCTGAAAGAATTGACTTTGCCGCGGCCTATTTAATAAAACCATGCCCAGAATGAGTGGGCCGAGTCGAATTCTTTTGCTCTTGACGAAAGGATCTTAAAGAACAGGCGTTTAATCTGATTCTTTCCAAAGATTCCTTAGAACACATCATTGATTTACCTACCATGATGAAGCTTTCAAAGGAGTATCTTAAGGTCGGTGGCCGACTATATGTGGGTTTTGGCCCACTATTTAATAGCCCCTATGGAGATCACAGAAGAACACGACTTATTCTTCCATGGCTCCATACCCTTCTTCCTGAACCACTTATCGTGAAGTATCTCCACCTTATTGGAAAAGATCACATTCACTCCATTCATGATCTTGGACTGAACGGCTTATCGTTCAGGGGCTATCAGGATGTTTTTAAAAACAGTGGATTGAAGCTTGTTTGGCTGGGGGTCAATGTGAGTGACCATATGATCTCCCGCCTATTTTCTCTCATCCGAAAGATAGGGCTCCTTAGAGAATATTTCACTCACAACATCTATGCTATTTTTGAGCACTAAGGGCTTGATGCCTTTTTACTGGACAACAAAAAACCCGCTAGGCCTTGGCCTGCGGGTTTTTTGTATTTCTTCGGTTCTCCTTGAACCCATGATTGGTGCCGATGGTCGGATTTGAACCGACACGACTTGCGTCACCACCCCCTCAAGATGGCGTGTCTACCAATTTCACCACATCGGCTAAATCATCAAACGTCGATTACGCGGACCTTCAGCCTACGGCTTGGGAGCGGGCTTTGCGGGAGGGACCACCGCTGGAACGTCACTTTTGACGGCCGGCTGGGGTTCGATCGCTATCGGCGGAAGATCGCGCTGCTGAGGGGCTAATACCTCCGGCGCATCCATAATATCTTGGACCTTATTATCCTTGTTGCCCGCCAGATAGGCAAGGCTCAGACTCGTCGAAAAGAACACGGTTGCCAGAATAGCGGTCGTTCTGGAAAGAAATGATGAAGCGCCTCGTGCACCAAACACAGAGTTGGATGCGCCACCAAAACCTGCCCCTGCATCGGCGCCGCGCCCTTGCTGAAGAAGAACGAGACCCACGATTGCAATAGCAATCAGGACGTGGACAACCATTAGGAACTGATACATGCTGTTTTCCTGTTACGGAGCCAGGCAAATGGCTAAGAACGATGCCGCATCAAGGGAAGCACCCCCAATGAGGCCGCCATCCACATCCGGCTGACTAAAGAGTGCGGCGGCATTATCCGCTTTGACGCTACCACCGTAAAGAATTTGCAGCGTAGAAGCCACATCGGCATCGAGTGCCGCAATCTTTGAGCGGATGTATGCATGAACTTCTTGCGCCTGCTCGGCCGATGCCGTGCGGCCGGTACCGATAGCCCAAACCGGCTCATAAGCAATGACGGCTTGGCGGAGTGATCCAACACCCGAGGTGGCAATCACCGCATCAATTTGGTCATCAATCACGGAGAAGGTCCGGTCAGACTCCCGCTCCTCAAGCGTTTCACCCACGCAAAGGATCGGCGTCACACCATGGCTAATGGCCTTGGCATAGCGCGCCGCCACCAAGGCATCGGTTTCGCCATAAATGGCTCGGCGCTCAGAGTGCCCAACCAAGGCAAGGCTGCAACCGATATCTTTCAACATCGGGGCCGAGATCTCACCGGTGTAAGCTCCCGCATCCTGATCAGCCACATTCTGTGCGCCGAGATGGACCCGGCCGGCTGCCGTGGCTGCAAGACCCGCGATATAAATCGCTGGAGGGCACACGCCCACGTCCGTCTTGGTATCCGCCGGCAAACCCGCAACAATCTCTGCGAGGAGCTTCTGCGAACTGGCGCGGTCACCATTCATTTTCCAGTTACCGACCACCAATCGACGACGCGCCATGTTACTCTCCCTCAGAACCAAGTAAATCCCGCCATTGTACTGGCATTTCCATAGAACTTCAAGCATCAGCCCCTGTGAATCAGACGTCCATCAAGGCACCTTCGATCCTTTTGATGGGTCCAACCGCCTCAGGTAAAACCGCCCTAGCGATCCGTCTTGCCCAGGAACTGGGTGGTGAAATCATCAGTGTCGACTCCGCCTTGGTCTATCGCGGCATGGACATTGGCACCGCAAAACCCAGTCACGATGAGCGTGGCGGCATCCCGCATCACCTGATTGACATCCTCGATCCCCTTGCAGCCTATTCCACCGGCCAGTTTCACAAAGACGCAGAGGCCCTGATGGTCGCTATCCGGGATCGCGGCCATATCCCGATCCTCGCCGGCGGCACCATGCTCTATTTTCATGGCCTCAGTCATGGTCTTGCGACCCTACCGCCTGCTAACCCCTCAGTTCGCGAAACCATCGCAGCCGAGGCTCAAAGGCGGGGTTGGGAAGCCCTCCATCAGGACCTTGAGAAGATCGACCCCGTCGCCGCAGCGCGGATTCACTCAAGGGACCCGCAAAGGATCCAACGGGCCCTTGAAGTCTTTCGCCTCACCGGTACCCCGCTGACCACCTTGATCGCAAGGACCCAAAAAAAGAGCGATGGCCCCTTCTTAAAGCTGGTGCTCCGCCCCGCCGATAGAGAAGGGCTTCATCAACGGATTGAGCGCCGCTTTATGGCGATGCTGGAACAGGGACTGATGGAGGAAGTGGGCCGCCTGTTTGATCGGGGCGACCTTCATACCGACCTTCCCGCCTTACGCGCGGTGGGCTATCGACAGGTGTGGTCCTATCTCGAAGGAGATTGTTCGCGAGAGGCGATGATCGAGCGCGCAGTCATCGCCACCCGGCAGTTTGCCAAACGGCAGATGACCTGGCTCCAGAAGGAAACCGAAGCCCAGGTCCTTTTTAGCGAGGACCCTCAGCTTTTGGGGCGTGCTTTATCGACGATTGGCACCCAACAACTCTAGCGGTATACGCGCGACCAATGGCATCGGCCGCAAAAAGGGCGTCACGAAGAGCCTCCACCGTCACCACAAAGGGTTCATTATGGGCCGTTTCACCCGGCGCTAGGGCGCGCTGGGCAATCGCCTCCGCTTGGGCAAGAGACAAGGTTTCAAGGCCCAACCCTAAAAGGGTGATCGGCAAACCAACGGCCCATGAGAATTCGAGGACCTCCTCAACGAATGCGGCATCGCGTCCTTCAAGCACCAGTTGAACCAGGGTACCAAAGGCCACTTTCTCCCCGTGCAGGCGGTCATGGGTTTCAGGCGCTTGCGTCAGGCCATTGTGGACCGAGTGAGCCACTGCGAGCCCCCCCGACTCAAAGCCGAGACCCGACAAGAGCGTGTTGGCTTCAACGATACGCTCAAGGGCGGGCGTCACGACACCCTCCCTGGCGGCTGCAACAGCCTGCACCCCATCCTTCAGCAAGGTTTCATAACAAAGCCTAGCCAGATTCTGTGCCGCGAGCGTACTGAGACCGCCGACCTGGTTGGGGCGGCAGGCGCGACTCGCGGCATCCGCTTCAAAATAGGTGGCGAGGGCATCTCCCATTCCCGCGATCAGGGTCCTGACCGGGGCCTTCGCAATCACCCAGGTATCAACCAAGACAAGATCCGGATTACGCCGATAAAAAAGGCATCGCTCAAACACCCCTTCGGAGCTGTAAATCACCGACAACGCGCTGCAGGGCGCATCGCTGGCTGCGGTTGTCGGACAACAAACCACGGGGAGCTCTAGACCTGCAGCCACCGCTCGAGCCGTGTCCAGCACCTTCCCACCGCCTGCACCCACGAGGGTCCTGGCGCCGACCCTAAGCGCCTCCTGTCGACCTCGCTCAATTTCGGCGTCAGAGCATTCCCCGCCAAAATCAAGGACCGAGTAGGAGATGTTGCGATTGCCTAAGGTTTCAGCCCAGATATCCTCCAGATGTCGGCGGGCACTTCGGCAGGCAATGATCAAAAGAGGGCCATCAAGACCCAGTTTTTTAAGTTCGTATCCAAGCGCCTGAGTCGCATTCCTTCCCTGAACGTAACGGGCCGGCGCACAGAAGATGGCCAGACCCAAAGCGCCGGTGAGATCTTGGCCGTTCACAGCCCCTCAACTCTTAAGGGAATGCCCCTTGGCGAGTTGACCTACGGCCGTCTTCACCAGATCCGTCAGCCCCTCACCACCGGCCTCATAATGTTGAATGATGGCGAGTTGCATCCTCTGCTCCCAGAAATTCTTAAGGTGCTGAGTGATCCCAGCAACCCCTACTTCACGATCAGGCTCAGCGGAAAAAAAATCGCCAATGCTGTTGGCCATTTTGACCAGGTTTTCTATGTCCATGAACGGGAATGTCTCAAAACGTCAATTGTAGGAATCCATTTAGGCTTCGGCGACCACCGAGGTCAGGTGCACCAGCCTTTGAGGGTGAGTATAGACTACGTGATCACGATCTCTTGCGAATCCAACTAAGGTCATGCCGGATGCTTCGGCTAAACGTATCGCAAGCCCTGTTGGTGCCGACATGGCAGCGAGAAGACCCACCCCCATCACCGCACATTTCTGCACCATTTCAAAGCTGGCCCGACTCGTCACCAACACGAATCCCGAGGAGAAATCTTCCCCCCGCCGGGCCAGCGCACCGAGCAGCTTGTCGAGGGCATTGTGACGACCGACATCTTCGCGAACCACCAAATCTTCACGGCCTGGAACGACCCAGGCCGCGGCATGAACTGCGCCGGTCAGGGCATTGAGGCGTTGGGATGCACCGATGGTGTGCAGCGCTCTGATCAGGGCGTCTTCAGGAACAATCAGATCAGAGGTGACTGGGGCGGGTTTTCGCACCGCCTGAGCCAGGGTTCTGGCCCCACAGAGGCCACACCCAGTTCGGCCCGTGAGATTTCGTCCTTGACCTTGAACCGCTTCGAAGCGGGCGGCCGGAATCTTGACTCGGACCTCGATACCTTCCGCGCGCTCGACCACCCGAATGGCCTCGACTTCACCCGAATGCGCCACAATCAGCTCGGTGAGACTGAAGCCCAAGGCAAAATCATCAAGATCAAGGGGCGTCGCTAACATCACGACATGCGGTTCCCCGTTGTAGAGAAGCGCCACTGGGGCTTCTTCTGCCACAGCATCATCAACCGTCGCACCCTCACCGCCCCGCCAACGCTGAACCGAACGATCCCGGTAGCCAGGCCAGCCAAGCTCAGCCCCAAGATCCATAGGGGACCGCCTCAATCAACGGCAGCGAGGCGGTGCTCCAGGAGATTCTGTTGCTCGTCACTGAATTCACGATAGTCTTGCTGCCATTCAGAAGGACTCGTCACCTTGGTCACCTGGACCGCCGTGACTTTATATTCCGGACAATTGGTTGCCCAGTCAGAAGTGTCCGTGGTGATGACGTTGGCTCCCGATTCAGGGAAGTGGAACGTGGTGTAAACCACCCCCGGCTGAACCCGGTCGGTCAAGGTGGCCCGCAGGACGGTTTCACCCGCGCGGCTTTTGATTCCCACCCAGTCACCGTCATTGACGCCCCGGTTTTCAGCGTCATGGGGATGGATTTCAAGCCGATCCTCCGAATGCCAGAGAGAATTTTGGGTTCTGCGGGTCTGGGCGCCGACGTTGTACTGGGACAGGATGCGACCCGTCGTTAAGACCAATGGGTAACGGCTAGAGGTCCGCTCCGGCGTCGGGACGTATTCAGTCAATAGGAAGCGTCCTTTACCGCGAACGAAGGTTCCAACGTGCATCGTTGGCGTCCCAAGGGGCGCTTCGTCATTACACGGCCACTGGACACTCCCAAGCTCATCGAGTTTCTTAAAGCTGACACCGGTGAAGGTTGGCACCAAACTGGCGATCTCATCCATGATTTCCGAGGCATGTTGATAATCCATCGGATAGCCGAGCGCATTGGATAAGAGCTGAGTGACCTCCCAGTCCTCATAACCCGCCAACGGTGTCATCACTCGACGGACCGGCGAGATGCGTCGTTCGGCATTGGTGAAGGTCCCACTTTTTTCAAGAAAGGACGCGCCTGGGAGAAACACATGGGCGAACTTGGCGGTTTCATTCAAGAAAAGATCCTGAACGACAACGCACTCCATGGCTCTCAGGGCCGCATGCACATGCTGAATATCGGGATCAGATTGCGCAATATCCTCGCCCTCACAATAAAGCCCCATGAAACTGCCGTCCATGGCGGCACTGAACATATTGGGAATGCGAAGACCCGGTTCAGCGTCAAGGGTAACCCCCCACTCGGATTCAAACAAAGACCGGGTGGTTGCATCCGAGACATGACGATAGCCAGGAAGCTCATGCGGGAAAGACCCCATATCACAAGAACCTTGCACATTGTTTTGGCCACGGAGCGGATTGACGCCAACCCCTTCGCGACCCACGTTTGCGGTCGCCATCGCAAGATTGGCAATACCGATCACCGCAGTAGATCCTTGACTGTGCTCGGTAACCCCAAGTCCGTAGTAAATCGCCGCATTACCGCCGGTCGCATAGAGCCTGGCCGCTTCGCGAACAAGCTGGGCCTCAACGCCCGTCACTGCTTCAAGGGCTTCAGGGGAATGCCGCTCATCAGCAACGAAAGTCTTCCATTTCTCGAAGGACTCCGGCTCGCAGCGCTCCAGTGCGAACGCCTCATTGACCAGGCCTTCGGTGACGATCACATGCGACAAGGCATTGATCAGCGCCACATTAGTGCCTGGGCGCAGTTTAAGATGGTAATCAGCCTTGATGTGCACGGATTTGACCAGATCGATCTGGCGTGGATCAGCGACAATCAGACGAGCCCCTTCACGAATCCGGCGCTTCATCGCAGATCCAAAAACGGGATGGCCATCGGTTGGATTAGCCCCGATGACGAGAATCACATCGGTCTTTCGGATTGAATCAAAGGTCTGAGTGCCCGCAGATTCTCCAAGGGTCTGCTTGAGGCCATACCCCGTCGGTGAATGGCACACTCTGGCGCAGGTATCCACATTGTTGTTGCCAAACGCCGCCCTTACCAGCTTCTGGACCACATAGGCCTCTTCATTGGTACAACGGCTAGAGGTCAGCCCACCCACCGAACTGCGACCATATTTCGCCTGAATGCGCTTAAATTCGTTAGCGGCATATGCAATCGCCTCATCCCAAGAGACTTCCTGCCAGGGATCTGTGATCTTCTGACGAATCATCGGCTTGGTGATACGGTCTTTGTGGGTCGCATAGCCAAAAGCAAATCGGCCCTTGACGCAGGAATGACCATGATTGGCATGACCATCCTTGTTGGGGACCATGCGAACCACTTCGGCTCCCTTCATTTCTGCTTTAAACGAGCAGCCAACACCACAGTAGGCACAGGTCGTCACGACACTATGTTCCGGCTGGCCCTTTTCAACCACCGACTTTTCCATCAAGGTAGCCGTCGGGCAGGCCTGAACACAGGCACCACAGGACACACATTCTGAGTCCATGAACGATTCGTTCTGACTCGGTGATACCTTCGAATCAAAGCCACGACCATCGATGGTCAGCGCAAAGGTCCCCTGCACTTCCTCACACGCTCTGACACACCGAGAGCAGACAATGCACTTTGATGGATCGAATTGGAAATAGGGATTACTGACATCCTTTTCGGCTTTCAGATGGTTCTCACCCTCATAACCGTAGCGAACTTCTCGAAGGCCGACGGCACCGGCCATGTCTTGTAGCTCGCAATTACCGTTGGCAGAACAGGTCAGGCAATCAAGCGGGTGATCTGAAATATAAAGTTCCATCACCCCCTTTCGAACCGCGGCCAGGCGATCATTCTGGGTGCACACCTTCATCCCCTCGCCGACGGGCGTGGTACAGGAGGCGGGAAGGCCTCGGGCACCCTCGACCTGGACCAGGCAGAGCCGACACGAACCAAAAGGATCCAGACTATCCGTGGCACACAGTTTAGGTATCTGAATACCCGCTGTGGCAGCGGCGCGAAGGATCGACGTGCCCTCCGGCACGGTGACCTTGAAGCCATCGATCTCGAGGGAAACGGTTTGGGTGGAATCGCTCAGCGGCGTTCCATAATCACAATCACGTACAGCCATCTTATGCCTCCTGAATTCAGAATGTCTTCATCCGGGGACGACCCTGAGCGGCTTTGGATCACGCCGCTTTCTGCCCCCCGGTTCTCCGCCTATTCAGCGGGTGTCACCCCAAAATCTTCTGGAAAATGATTCAAGGCACTGAGAACGGGGTATGGGGTCATCCCGCCCAGCGCACAAAGGGAACTGGCCAGCATCGTATCACTGAGATCTCTCAGAAGCGCCACCTGACGCTCCGTCTCATCACCGGCTCTGATCTTGTCAATAATCTCAACACCGCGGGTCGACCCAATACGGCAGGGCGTACACTTGCCGCAGGATTCAACGGCACAGAATTCCATGCCATAGCGGGCCATCTTCGACATATCAACGGACTCATCGAAAGCGACCACGCCGCCATGCCCCAAGACCGCCCAGAGAGCGGCAAAGGCTTCATAATCAAGCGGCGTATCAAATTGCGACTCAGGCAGATAAGCCCCGAGCGGCCCGCCAACCTGAACCGCCTTGATGGGGCGACCACTTTGCGAGCCACCACCATAGTCATAGAGGATTTCGCGCAGCGTGACACCAAAGGCCCGTTCGACGAGTCCGGGTTGCTTGAGGTTCCCTGCCAGCTGAATCGGCAGCGTGCCGCGGGACCGCCCCATGCCGTAATCTTTGTAAAAGGCCGCGCCCTTATCCAGAATAATGGGAACGGAAGCCAATGAAATCACGTTGTTGATCACCGTTGGCTGCCCAAAAAGGCCTTCAATCGCGGGAAGTGGCGGTTTGAAACGCACCAGACCCCGCTTCCCTTCGAGACTCTCTAGGAGCGAGGTCTCCTCGCCGCAGACATAGGCCCCGGCACCAAGACGAACCTCCAGCCTAAAAGCCTTCCCAGACCCTAGGATGTCACCCCCGAGATAGCCTTGTGCTGTCGCCGAATCAATGGCCGCATTCAGCGCCACTTCAGCATCGGGGTATTCGCAGCGAAGATAGATAAAACCCTCAGTGGCTCCAACCGCTAGTCCTGCAATCGTCATCCCTTCGATCAGAACAAAGGGATCTCCTTCCATGATCATTCGGTCGGAGAAGGTTCCAGAATCCCCTTCATCGGCATTGCAAACGATGTACTTTTGCGCCGAAGAAGTATTTAAAACCGTCCGCCACTTAATGCCGGTTGGAAAAGCCGCACCACCGCGGCCCCGAAGCCCTGAATCGGCGACCTCTTCCACAATAGCGGCAGGCGCCATTTCAAGCGCCCGCTTCAGGCCTCGATAGCCATCATGGGCTAGATAATCTTCAAGACTGACAGGGTCCGTGATCCCTACCCGGGCGAACGTGAGGCGTTCCTGACGCTTCAGATAAGGGATCTCCTCGGTCAAACCCAGCGCCAATGGATGAACGCCCCCGTCCTGAAATCCGGCATCGAATAACCCAGGGACATCAGCGATCGTTACCGGCCCAAAGGCGATGCGTCCTTCTGGCGTTGCCACCTCGACCAGGGGTTCTAGCCAAAAAAGCCCTCTCGAGCCATTCCGGATCAGTTCGATGTCCATCTGTCGCTTTTTGGCCTCAGCTTGAATCGCGAGAGCAACTTCATCAGCGCCAAGTCCGATCGCGCTGGAGTCACGCGGAACGAAGATCTTGATCATGGGGTACTCCGGGTCGAATCCATAATGTCATCAAAACGCTCTGGGCTGACCCGACCATGAACCTTTTTGTCGACCATGATGGAGGGGGAACAGGCACAATTGCCAAGACAATACACCGGCTCCAGGGTGATCGCACCGTCGCAGGTATTTTCATGGTAATCAATGCCCAAAGCAGCCTTAGCATGGGCCTCTAAAGCCTCAGAACCCATCGCCTGACAGGCTTCGGCACGGCAAATATAGACGGTATGACGTCCCGGCGGGGTCGATCTAAAATAATGGTAGAAACTAATGACCCCATGCACCTCGGCCCTTGAGAGATTCAATTCATCGGCGATGAGTGACACACTGTCTGGTGGCACGTAACCCAAGGCGTCCTGAATCGCGTGGAGAATAGGCAGCAGGGCGCCGGGTTTGGTCTTTAATTCAGCGATGATCCCGCTGACACGCTCACTATCGAATGCTTGGTCGTTCATTTTGGGTTAATCTCAGGGCCACTACCGAAGAAGATGTGCAGTCGCCGAAGGGTCCGACATGGTGCATTTAGCCTCGCCAGCTAAAACACCGCGATGGCGCGGGATTCTACTCTTTGAAGGCCATTCTGGGAACCTTTTACTTGACTCTTTTACTTGGTTTTTAGTTCCGCCCAGGACATCTTTAACTGAAGATCAAGGACCGAGCTTTTAGCTGGGCCGCTGCATCGCGGGAGTTTATGATTACAATAAGGAAATCCTATCCTCGATGATCCCCCTGCCTTCATGAGCAAATCCCGCCGTTCCCTGTCGCTTGAGTCGCTCATGGAAGCCATGGGGCGGGCCCTGAAGGCCCGTCTTCAGCGTTTCTATTTCCGGGCTTTCGAGTCTGCGGGCCACCACAAACGCGATATTCTGGTGATCCGGGTGGAACAAGCCAGAGACAGCCTCGAGGAAGCGAAGGTTCAGTTTCAAAGCGCGCTTGAACGATTCAGCGAGCTGACACAATTTGATGGCGGTCATCTCGAGAGCGTCTATCGACAACTGAAGATCGAATACGATTACAGCCAATCAAGAGCACTGGCGGTTAAGGACCGGATTGATGCGGTTGAAACCGTGGCACAGGCCCTCTTTAAGGAATGGCAAGAAGAACTCGAACAGTACAGCAATCGCTCACTCCGAAGCAGTAGTCGCCAAAAAATGAAGCTGACGCAACAACATTATGGGCAACTCATTACGGCGATGCGCCGAGCCGAGGGCAAAGTCGACCCAGTCCTGAGGGTCTTCAATGACCAAGTGCTTTACCTCAAACATAACCTCAATGCCAAGGCGATTGCTTCGCTGGAGCATGAACTCCACGCGATGTCGACCGGGGTCGCGGGCCTGATTGGCGCCATGGAGCGATCCATCAGCCATGCCAACTTATTTGTTGAATCCTTAAATGGGCCAGCGCAGAAGGTATTGACCTCAGACCCCCGTTAAGATGAAGGGTGATTGGTGTTCCTCCGCTTGCTGACCCTTTTCCTTCTGCTCCCCGAGACCGAGAGGATATGGGCGGAGGAAAAGGACGATCTCACCTACGGGCTTTATCTCGATATCTCCTATGCGGACGACCTCGGGGGCGCGACCAAAAACCTCCCTTGGCGCAGTAAATTAACGACAAATGTCCTCAACGCGTTCGACCCCAACATGGGGATGGGCTACCTGATCAAGACAGCGACACCAAAATCCCCTTGGGGGTTTGAATTCGGGCTTCATGACGGTAACGATATGGTGGGCCAGCCTCCAACACCCGGCCAACCCCCCGTGCCTGGCGAAAAGGCCTTGCTTTATGTCTCACGATTAAACGCTTCCTATCTCGCTCCGATAGGAAAGGGCCTCAAATTCACCGCAGGGCTCATGAACAGTTTCATCGGCTATGAATCGATGTATGCTGGTTACAATCCCAACTATACCCGCGCCTGGCTTGCCGACTACTCCCCCTATTTTCTGATTGGTGCGGGCGCTGAATACCAAGCAAGAGATAACCTCAAACTCAGCTTTTATCTCCTCACCGATTATTACTATTTGGCGGTCATTGGCCATCAACCTAAATATGGCAGTCAAGCCAAATGGGGATTTGCGCCTGATTGGACCCTGACCCAAAACATCTTTGTCGGGGCAGAACAGAGTGACTCCAATTTCGCATATTGGCGCGGCTTTTCAGACTCGATCCTTGAGTGGAAGAAAGACGATTGGCTGGTCGCCATGGCCTACGATATCGGTACCGAAAAACGGCCTTCCTCAGGCCTTCAAACGCTCTGGATGGGGAGCGCCATCTGGGCCCGTTGGCACATCAGCGGACCTTGGTCGATTGCGGCACGGCCCGAAATCTATTGGGATCCAGATGGCGAGCTAACCGGCTATCAGCAATTCATCGGCGCGATGACCCTGACCGCCGAATACCGTGTGAATATCGGCCCTACCCAGACCCTTCTCCGAACCGAATTTCGTCATGACACCTCCACCGGCCCCCAAGGGGGGTTTTACAATGCCAGCAGCGCCACAACGCAGCTGGTTCCCAACCAGAATTTGCTCTTTTTTGCGCTCATCTGGAGCTTCGACAACCCGCACGAATGAGTCGAGGGGGTCGCATTGAACTGGAACCACGCCACCAGGACCATGCCCTGACCGGTGATTGGAATGATCATCGTGATGGCCACGTCAAACCAGATCTGGTTCTTATTGATCAGAAGCCTAATGCCGACTTGCTGGGGCTAGTTCGCCTAGGCTCACCCACCGAACTCGGTCTTTGATATTCATCGGCTCATGGTTGACGCTTCCTCTACGCTCGGTCACTCTCCCGCAGTTGCGCTTGAATTCGCTCGCGGTGACCCGCTCACCTGAGGACTTTCACCTCCAAGAGCGCGGCCCTACGGGGAAAAAAAAGGGCGCCTCATGGCGCCCGAAATGGGAGAGCTAGGGAAAAAGATTCAAAGGTGATAGGCGGTCTCGCCATGCTCCGTGATATCAAGACCTTCCCGTTCAACCTCAGGGGACACTCTAAGTCCAATCACCGCATCAATCAGCTTGAACCCGATGAGGGAAACCCCGCCGGACCAGATGAGAGCGATACCAACGCCCCAGCACTGGCTGATGAATTGGGTTTTCATGTCGTATTCAGCGACCGCATTCGCGACATAGTCATAGACACCGGCACCCCCCAAGGCGGGTGAGGCCACGATGGCTGTCCCAAGGGCACCGACAATACCCCCGATACCATGAACACCGAAGACGTCAAGAGAATCGTCATAGCCCAAGGAGCGCTTCATCGTCGTTACCGACCAGAAGCAAACGGCTCCAGCGACGAGTCCAAGGACGATCGAGCCGATAGGACCTGCCCAACCACAGGCAGGGGTGATCGCCACCAGCCCGGCTACAGCACCAGAGGCACCGCCTAACATGCTGGGTTTACCCCGCATCAGCCACTCAGCAGCGACCCAAGCGAGGGTCGCAGCAGCAGCCGCTAGCATCGTGTTCAGGAAGACCAGCGCGGTGGTTGCATTGGCTTCAAGGTTAGAGCCTGCGTTGAAACCAAACCAGCCCACCCAAAGGAGCGCCGAGCCAATCATGGTCATCACCACACTGTGTGGCGCCATCGACTCCTTGCCGTATCCCATCCGCTTCCCAACCATGATGCAGCCGATGAGGCCCGCGATGCCGGCATTGATATGAACAACGGTACCCCCCGCGAAATCAAGGGCACCCTTCTGGAAGAGAAAGCCTGCGGTTGCACCCGCCGCTGAACCCGCCTCAGGACTGGTATAAGCATCGGGACCCGCCCAATACCAGACCATATGGGCCATCGGAAGATAGGCGAACGTGAACCAGAACAGCGTAAACAGAAGGACCGCCGAAAACTTCATACGCTCGGCAAAAGCGCCGACGATCAAGGCGGGAGTGATCGCCGCAAACGTCAGCTGGAAAGCGATATAGAGGTACTCAGGAACGACGACCCCCTTACTAAAGGTCGCAGCCACTGACTCCGGTTTAACACCGATCAAAAACGCCTTACTCAAGCCTCCGAAGAAGGGGTTGCCCTCGGTAAAGGCGACGCTATAGCCATAGAGCGCCCAGAGAACCGCCATCATCGAGAAGATAATGAAAACCTGCATCAACAAGGACAACATGTTCTTGGCCCGCACCATACCCCCGTAAAAGAGGGCAAGACCCGGTATAACCATCAGTGTGACGAGGATGGTCGAGATGAGCAGCCAAGCCACATCCCCTTTCTCAGGAACGGGTGCGGCGTCCTCCGCATGCGCTAGCGCAAGGGGAGCAAGCCATAAGAGGGCAGCCATCAGGCCATGAATTTTAGTCTGTTTCATCAGGGGATCCTCCGTTTTAAAGTGCGTCAGAACCCGTCTCGCCAGTCCGGATCCGGACCGCCTGTTCGAGGTTTGTCACAAAGATCTTGCCATCACCGATCTTGCCGGTATTTGCGGTGGTTGCGATGGCATCCAGTGCCGCCTCGAGCTGGTCATCGGTCACAGCCACCTCGAGCTTGATTTTGGGTAAAAAGTCGACAACGTACTCGGCCCCCCGATAAAGCTCGGTATGGCCTTTTTGCCGACCAAATCCCTTGACTTCGGTCACGGTGATCCCAGGGATCCCGGCCTCCGAAAGCGCTTCCCGGACATCGTCCAGCTTGAATGGTTTAAGAATAGCGGTCACCAGTTTCATGGAATTTCTTCTCCTTGTTTGAATCCGTCTGACAATGTGTCAAATCGCTCAATGGAGATCTAAAGCAGAAGACGTGCCAAGGACAAGAAAAGCGCGTAACCATCCACCCATGGGGGGAAGGATGGAACACTAAAAGAGAGCCATAGCCCCTCAGGCAGGCATCCAAAGGCAGGGGATCGAAAGCAATCGAGAGGGACGGGTGATGAAACAACCCCCCTTTTGCACAAGATTGGTGCGATCCTCGGGGACGAGGACGCACCAATAACTAACAGAATCTAAACATCGAAAAAAAGAGGCCTCTTCAGGAGACGCTCCTTGGGTTGATCACTGGCGATGAGCGGTGAGTGATCCACCAAAACCAACCAACTTACCTGAGGGGTCTGTTTTACTCAAAATCGAACCATAAACGTTCTTACTGTCTTGGACCGCGAGAGAGAATTTGACCGTATTCATTAAAGGCATGGTGGTCAGAATACGCATCACACTATCGGAGCACTGAGGATTCAGCGCGCTGATCGGTGCTGCGGTAATTTGAACCGTGGCGCTCGCTGACCCATCTGGCTGAACTGCATAGGTTCCATTGCCATCATGAGAGACGACGAGGCAGGCGCCCACATTGAAGGTTCCTTTGAACGATGTGATATTGCCGCTCTGAAATGCCTATGATTATCT
>RFVA01000141.1 GCA_009922685.1 Gammaproteobacteria bacterium
CTCTTTTTTATCATGCGATTAAACGCTTTATTCTACAATCAAACGGGTGCTTACACCTTCAGCCTGTACAAAATACAATCCTGAAGACAAACCGTTAAGCTCTGCCCTGTATGCATTTTCAACACCTAAACGAATCGTTTTTATACGTTGCCCTAATGCATTTAATACTTCAACCTGCAGCGCCTTTTGACCTTGTATGGTTACCACGCCCTTTGATGGGTTTGGATACACCTGTACCTGTGCTGAACCCAACTCCTGAATACCACTACAACTGTTTACTGCAACCTGTACCTGTGCCGTTGAACTACAACCTTCAGCATTGGTACCTGTTACCGTATATGTATATATACCCGGTTGTGATTCGTTAGTAGATACAGATGATGTTGCTGCACCTGTACTCCAACTGTATGTACTGGCACCACCCGCACTTAACACAAACGTTTGGCCTTTACACACATTTGCCGGTTGTGAACTCGCGCTTACTGTCGGATTTGGATTTACAACCAATAATACCGATGTACCTGCAGCACATAGTATATTATTGGACGTGCTTGTTATAGATAATGAATACGATGTACTTGTATTTGGTGATACCGTTAACATTTGACCGGTCCAGCCTGTGCTCCATGAATACGAATTGGATGAAGACGCATTAAAGGTTGCCGACTGTCCCAAACAAATTGCAGTTGGTCCTGAAATAGCAACCGTAGGCGAAAATACATTTACCTGATAGGTGTTTGTATTTACACAACTAAACTGATTGGCTCCCGTTACCGTATATATTGTGGTACTTGTTGGCGTAACCGTAATTGAACTGGTTGTTGCTCCGGTATTCCAACTGTATGTAGTGGCTCCTGTGCCAAATAATGTTGCAGATCCACCTTTACAAAACACACTAACAGTAGAGGTGATATTTACTGTTGGGTTTGGATTTACAATTAGATTTACCTGTGAGTATCCAATACAATTTGCCGAAGTAGTTGCAGATACAGAATAAATGGATGTAGATGTAGGACTTACTACAACGGTAGTTCCAGTGCCTCCGGTACTCCAGTTAATACCACTAACTCCGTCTGTTGTTAATGTTACTGAAGTTCCAGGACATAAATTTGTTGTGCCATTTGGCGCTGATGCAGAAATATTTAATGCACACATACGCATAATAACCACATATCCTTCATTTGTATGTAAGCCTAAGTCTTGTGTATTGGTCATATTAGGCGATTGATAGCTACCACCACCACCACCAGTGCTACTACTTGGGGTTTGACCAGATCCACCACCGCCGGAATAACCGCCGCCACCGCCACCACCGCCGGTATTACCATGCGTGCCGCCACCGCCACCAAAACCACCAACTGAATTATTACAGGTTCCGCCTCCCATTCCACCATTTACAAATCCCATACCGCCGGTATTGACACACGAACTGCCTTGAGTACCATTTCCGTTAAAACCGCCGCCGCCGCCCCCCCATTGACTTCCGCCATTACCGCCATTACCATTTGTACCACCTGTACCTCCTCCTGATGTGCCAGTATAATCACTTCCATTCGTTGCATAATTAGCATCTGAACTGGGTGTAGCTACAGATGGAATATTGCAATATCCGCCGCCGCCACCAGCAACAATTATTGCGCTATTTGTTATTGTTGAAACATAAGTGCCACCACCACCACCAGTAGATGTCGATCCTGTAATACCTTTTTGACCCACAAGAATTTTTAGTACCGTTCCAGCCGTTAAAAAAATTTCGCCTTGTACTATTCTTCCTCGATGTCCATAATTTCCAATTGTTCCACCTGCAGCTGACCCAGCAGCCGTGATTTGATAAGGACCACTTACAGGAATAGTAAATTGTTGAATACCTTGACCGCTAATAGTAACACTACCGTTTAAGTTAGTAGTTGCATAAAACGTATTTACCTGTGCCTGTGTAGGACCGACACTTCCGGTTACTCCGCACGTAGCAAAACTGTACGTAACCTGTTGTGCATTGCTAACACTGGGCGTTAAGAGTAATCCGAGTGCTGTAGAAAAAAAGAAGCCTGATACAAACTTCTTTAACGTGTACTTGTGTTTCATGTTATTATTGTTTTTTGTTTTTTTGGTTATTCAATTATTAATTTTTCAGTTAAGGATTTGGTTTTCAAAAAATAAAGTCCTTTTGTTTGTATTGAAACATTTGCTTTAAAATTATTTTGTGCATTTAATGTTAGGGTTTTTATATGTTGTCCTAAGGCATTGGTAATTGTTATTTCAGTTTCTGTTTCAGCCTCAATTCGTATTAGCGCTGCAACCATTTACGTCAGTTCCTGTAAGGGTATAGTTTACATTGGCTACTAATGTAGATGATGTAACCAATGATGCACTGGTGGCTCCGGTACTCCATGTATAATTACTGGCCCCTCCGGCTGTGAGTGTAAAACTTTGACCCCGGCAAACCGAGGTTTTTGAAGCTACTGCCGTTACCGTAGGTAAGGGATTTACCACAAGCTGTACGGATGCTGTACTCGGACAGGTAATGTTATCACTTGTAGTTAATGCGCTTATGCTGTATACCGTTGTTACCGATGGATTCACCACAATACCCGCAAATGGCGAACCTGTGCTCCAAGTATAGGAGTCGGCCGGTGATGCCGTTAAGGATGCTGTTTGACCTTTACAAATGGCTGTAGGGCCAGTTATAGCTAAGGTGGGGTTAAACACACTCACCTGCACAGTTTTAGTATTTGAACAGGTATTGCTGTATCCGGTTACGGCATAAACCGTAGTAGTTACTGGCGCATCTATTATGGATGCACTTGTAGCTCCAGAGTTCCAGCTGTATGTTGTGGCACCGCCTGCCGTTAAACTGATAGTAGTACCTGCACATATTAAGGTATTGCTTGCACTGATAGTTACAGTGGGACTGGGAGCCGTTAACACCACTTGATTACCCCATGCCAAACATCCAAAACTGTTACTGGCCACAACCGAATACAAGGTGGGCGAACTTGGCGTAGCCGTATAGGTGGTTCCATTACTGCCCCCCGGATACCAGGTATAGGATGTGCCTCCCGATGCCGTCATGGTAACTGCAGCACCCTGGCATGCCAGTGACGAAGAGGCTGCAATAGCAACGGTAGGTATAGGATTAACATTTAAAGACACCTGTGCTACTCCCGAACACGTACCATCTGAAACTGTAATGGTATATAGGGTGCTTACCGTTGGAGACACCACTAAAACACCCGTATTAGCTGTATAATTTAAAGGTGCAAAGGTATACTGATTAGCACCTGAAATAGCGGTAAGCGTTGAGGCCTGACCATAACAGATGGTACTGGGCCCGGCAATGGCCTGAACCGGTAAAGGCGCCACAGTAATGCTGGTTACCGCCGAACTGGTACCGCAGCCGTTTTGACCAAACACCGTATAGGTTGTTGTAACCGAAGGATTAAATGATACACCATTTTGTACCCCGTTACTCCACGTATAACTTAATGCCCCTGTTGCTGTTAATGTGGCCGTTTTACCCAAACAGGTT
>RFVA01000142.1 GCA_009922685.1 Gammaproteobacteria bacterium
ACAAATGTTTCCCCAACACAAGATCTTTTGGGTTCGCCCCCAAGGCGTTTATTACCTCAGTAACTAACTCAGGGGGGTTCTTTGGGAATACACCCAGGCTGTCACCTGGGTTGTAAACGAGACTAGAATCTGAAAGGTCTATATCGATGTGGTATGTTTCTTTTTCCGATCCTTGCTGATTGAGACGCCGGCGACCGATAAATCGCGCTGTTACTGGGGCGTCACGGCTCCCGCTACAGCTGGATGTTTCTTTTTTTTCGCCCCCTAAATAGTCGGTTGATGGATTGTTCTCCTGACCGGTCTCATGATTTTTTATTAAATCTCTTATTTGGCGGAAAGTATCCTTTCCGCCCGGGGCACAAAGATTTAGGCGGGTCTCTTTGCATAGGAAAAGAGCGTTGGCGTAATCGGCGCATGTATATCCACACTGACCACAATCTTGCTGGGCCATTGCAGCCATAAGCTTTAATGCAACGGGTTTTTTTTCTGCCAACTGCATGCGTTTTGACAGGTTCAGGGAAGGATCATGCCATGGTGCATCCGAGTTATCAGCTAATGCAGGTGAATTGGCGGGATTTTCCTCGCTCTGATTGACATCCTGTGGAGCGTCAAGGAGCGCCGAAAAAAAACCACCCAACCATGCGCGTTGTTCAGAGCTAAAGGGGGCGGTTTCCGGCAGTATGAAAGGATTTGGTTGTATCTTAATTTGCGTCATTTCTTACTCCGCTCCCTCAAAGATCAATTTTTTGAGCTTGCCGACAGTCAGGCGATTGATGAATGTCGTAAATGCTTCACTGCTATTGATACGGTGATTTAGATATGCCGACAATATTGACTCAATCTTGTTTGGGCACTCCTCAGCGGGGATGGCTGGCCAGAGCATCTCGCCTATTTTGGCTTCTGTGCCGAATCCTCCCCCGACAATGATGTCGTAGCCCGCAATCGTATCCCCATCATCGTTGATGGGAATTTTTTTAGCGATTAGTCCGATATCACCGATGTAATGCTGGGCACATGAATGGTGGCAACCGGTTAGGTGGATGTTTATTGGAACATCAACAGCCAAGCGGCTTTCTATGTAATCGGCGATCACTAGTGCGTCCCCCTTGGTGTCTGCGGCCGCAAATTTACAACCATTAGCACCGGTGCAAGCAACGAGGCCCCCACGGAGGGAGTTTGGGCTTGTTGATAAGTTTAATGCCTCTAGTTGCTGGATCACATGATCTAATCTCTCTGTTCGTATACTTGGAATGATTAGGTTTTGCCACACGGTAAGTCGTATTTCGCCGTCTCCTTCCCGGTGTGCGATCGATGCCAATCCGCGCATTTGATTGGCTGAGAGTTGCCCGACTGGAATCACTACACCAAGCCAATTTTCATTCTCAGCTTTTTGAGGATGCGGCCCTAAATGCGCATAACGATCGATTGAAGTACGTGGAGAAATGTAGGCCTCTTCAAGTCTTTGTAGTCTGCGTCCGAGCCTTTCCTCAACAGCCAAAAGGAACTTGTCTAACCCCCAATCATCGAGCAGATATTTAAGTCGTGCTCTGTTTCTATCGGTTCTGTTGCCATGGTGAATGAAAACTCGAATGATTGCGTCGGCAACTTCATTACATTCGTCAGGTTGGCAAACCACTCCAGTATTCTGGGCGAGACTTTCGTGACCGGTAATGCCGCCAATCAATAGGCGCATCCAAATACCTTCACTAACAGGGCCACCATCAAGGACACTTATGGCTTTGAAACCAATATCATTGGTCTCCTCCAGGACAGCAATCGAGCCCCCTCCGTCAAAGGCGACATTAAATTTTCGCGGAAGACCATAAAGAGAGCGATTATTCAGTATGTGGAAATGTAATCTCCGAGTCAGCGGACGTGTATCGAGCAGTTCCTTGGGGTCAATGCCAGCTGTTGGTGAACCTGTTACGTTTCGAATGTTATCGGCGCCAGCACCTTTAGCAGTAAGCCCTAGATCACTCAGCCCCTCAAGAAATGTCCCAACTTGATTAGGTGCAATTTGTCTGGCTTGAAGGTTTGCTCGGGTGGTGATTTGCATGTAGCCATCCGAATGCCTTTCCACTAAATTTGCAAGACCATCAAGTTGCCAATGATTGATTATTCCGTTTGGCAGTCTAAGCCGACACATGAAGCTACTTTGAGTAGGTGCCACATAGAACATGCCGTGATATCGCCAACGAAAATTATCTTCGGGATTTGGCGCTAAGTTGGCTTTAGCATCCCTCGCGAGACGAGATAAGGAGTCGAGAGGATTTTCTGATCGCTTCCAATTTTCTTGATCTGCAAGTTTCTGGCTTGCAGAAAGAAAATAATTTTGGGCAGTTATCAGCTCATAATCTGGACCCTTTGCCCCATTCTGAGTTATCTGTTCCGAGGCATTAAGAACAGATTTGGCGATGGCGATTCCCGAAGCAAACCCTTCGATGTAACGTTTCTGTGCCTCACTAAAATCAGCTTCTACTGGGGTAGTGCTATCTTGGAGTGTCGCGTCATGATGTTTGTTTTTCATAGTTAGTTATGACGAATAAGAGACGTTGAAGATTTTATTCGAGCCTTCAAAATCAAAAGCTGAGCAATACTAGCCAAAATTCTTACTCTCACCCCGATTGTTTCCATTGGATTAGTTTCTAAAAATGAGCTGAGTCATCTGGTGTGTTCTGAGTAGAGTCCACGGAAGTGGTGTAAATCTTGGGTGAGGGATGGGAGGCTATCGTGAATTCCGGTAAGGTTGACAGTACGAAAGACAACCTGAAAGGAGTGATGACGATGGCCGACAGCATGGCATTTTTAGAGGCGCTAGGAAACTATGGCGGTGAGGACTTTTTGAAGGCATGACCGTAGCCCGTTCTTCAGGCCTCAATTGATTCAATGATTTCTCCATCGCAACATCCTTCCTCAGCAGGTGTTGCATTCGATTTTAGAGCGCGCCAAGTCTCTTGCCGAGCGAGTCCTATCGCAGCTGATGGGATTTGAGGTGAGTCCAAGCATGATAGTGATGACCAGCGAGAAGGTTAGCGCAATGGTTATCGAGATCGGCCTTTGCCTGCTCGCTTAGGGACATTGGATATCCGGATTCCTAAGTTACTTCAAGGCACCTATTTTCCGAACTTTCTTGAGCCGCGGCGGCTGTCAGAGAAAGCGTTGACTGCGGTGATCCAGGAAGCTTGGATTGGTGATAACGACCCGAAAGGTCGATGATCTGGTTCAGGCGCTGGGGATGACGGGGATTTCCAAGAGCCAGGTGTCGGCGCTGTGTCAGGAGATTGATGAACGTGTGGACTCCTTTTTGACGCGACCGAGTGAGGAAATGAGGCCTTATTTGTGGCTTGATTCATCGCCTTGATTATCACGAACACTCCTTATATCGCTGAGGCATCTCATCATCCTGATATAAGGACATTGATGAAGGGGGGGTTGATTATCACTTAGGCAGCCGGC
>RFVA01000143.1 GCA_009922685.1 Gammaproteobacteria bacterium
GAATCTTCATCATCTCCAATGGGTGTCTCCATGGAGATGGGCTCCTTAGCGATCTTGAGGACTTTTCGTACCTTGTCTTCGGGCATCTCCATGCGGACCGCCAATTCATCAGGCGTTGGTTCACGACCCATTTCCTGAAGCATCTGACGTGAAATGCGATTCAACTTGTTGATCGTTTCGATCATATGAACCGGAATACGAATCGTTCTCGCCTGATCCGCAATAGAACGTGTAATCGCCTGGCGAATCCACCATGTCGCATAAGTGGAGAATTTGTAACCCCGACGGTATTCGAATTTATCGACGGCCTTCATGAGACCGATATTCCCCTCCTGAATCAGATCGAGGAACTGAAGACCACGATTGGTGTATTTCTTGGCGATGGAGATCACCAGACGAAGGTTCGCCTCAATCATTTCCTTCTTAGCACCCCGCGCCTGAATCTCACCAATGGAGACCCGACGATTGATGTCCTTGATGTCCTTGATTGAAATCAGACACTCTTTTTCAATGTGTGCCAATCGGAGCTGAGCCTGTCGGATGGTGTCGACATGTTCGGCAAGGGTCTTGGCATAGGGCTTCCCGGACTCTAGCCAGGGCGTGATCCAATCCTGATTAGATTCATTCCCCACAAATGAGGCGATAAATTCTGCCCGCGGCAAACGACAACGATTTACGCAGAGATCTTGAATGACACGCTCCTCTTCGCGGACCCTCTCAACAGTCCTTCTGAGAATGTCGGTGAGCTCCTTGAAAAACAAGGGCGTCTTCTTAAACTCCATGAAGGTTTCCGCAAGGCCATCAAAAGCCTTTTGGGTCTTTTCATGGTGAGCCCCATGCTTGTTATGAGCGTTCGTCGCCGTCTTCAGACGCTTATTAAAGACCGCCAATTTTTCTTTCACGACCTCTGGATCCGGACCGGTATCCGCCTCTTCGACCGCATCGTCGGCCTCATCATCCTCGGCAGCAACCGCTTCAACCGGCGCATCATCAGCGTTGGGATCGAAGAAATCAGAGATCAATTCTGAAAGACGCGTCTCTCCCTTCTCTACACTCTCAAAGGCCGCAAGGAAGTGGTGCATGGCTCCAGGAAAGCGGACCAGCTCATTGGCCGCAATATTAATGCCTTCCTCAATGCGCTTTGCGATCTTAAGCTCACCCTCACGGGTCAAAAGCTCAACAGTCCCCATTTCACGCATGTACATGCGAACAGGATCGGTGGTCCGGCCAAGCTCGGTATCCACCGAGGAAACTAGCGCTGCGGCAACCTCCGCCGCCTCCTCTTCGTCGTCTTCAGTGACGACGGCGGTCTCGGCAATCATGTCGGTATCCGGCCGGTCCTCATGGACCTCGATACCCATGTCGTTGATCATGCAGACGATTTCTTCCATCTGCTCGGGATCGACCACATCTCCTGGAAGGTGATCATTAACCTCTGAATAGGTGAGGTAACCCTGCATCTTGCCTTTGGCAATAAGCTCTTTCAACGATTGTTGCTGTTCAGGATTCATTCAATAACCCGCTGTTGCCTGAATTGTCAGGAACTGGCCAGTATAGCCGAGAACCCGCCCCTTTACTATCAGATGGCGCGTTAGCACCACCACTAAGATGAACAAAACCGACGCCTAGGAATTATTCCTGGCTGTCTTTCAATCGATCGCTGTCAAACTGCGAAGCTCCTCTCTTTCTTGGTCCGAGAGCGTTTTATGTTTTGATTTTTCAATCAGCGCATCCAACCGACTTTCTCGATGACTTTTTTCGGTCAAATGTCGCAGATGATCGAGAAAAGCCTCCTCAAGCGCATCGGAATTCACCTGAGTATCCCAGGCGATCAACTTCGAAATAATCTCACCATCCGGACTCTCTCGAAAACCCTCCATGAGGCCCGCGGAGTGAATATGGGGATGCCCATGCAAGAACTCAACCACCCGCATGAGAAGGGGGCCCTGCGCGTGAATCCTGCCAAGGGTTGCGACCTGAAAGGAGTCCATATGATCCACCCATTCAGGATGTTGCACCAAAAGGGCAAAAAAAGTACGAAAAGCGGACGGCTGCCCTAACCCTTTGTTAGCCCTCGAAGCACGAGACGCTCCGCTTGGAACTGAATCATGATGATGAGCTGCCCCCACCCCTGTCTCCGCCCTAAGCCGTTCCTCAAGAAGCTCCCGGAAGATACCGGGCGCCATCCTCTCGATCAAGGGCCTCACTTTTCCTGCAAGCGTCGCTCGGCCCTCAATGGAGCGAAGATCTAACCCCAACGAGAGGTGCTGGAAGAAATAATCAGAAAAAGGCATCGCGGCATCAACCCGGCCCATGAAAATTTCAAGACCCTCTTCTCGAATCAGTGAATCAGGGTCATGCCCCTCCGGCAGCATGAGAAACCTTATCTGGCGACCTTCCCGAACATGACCCACACTCGATTCCAAGGCTTTCCAAGCTGCCCTCTGGCCTGCCCCATCACCATCAAAACAGAAGACGATGTGGGACGTATAACGAAACAGGAGGCCGACCTGTTCGGGTGATGTTGCCGTACCAAGCGTTGCCACCGCATTCAATAGACCATGCTGGCCTAGACCAATGACATCCATGTAGCCTTCGACCACGAGAATGAAATCAGGCTTCCTGATCGCCTCCAGCAACTCATAAAGCCCATAGACTTCACGGTGCTTGTGAAAAATCGGAGTCTCAGGAGAATTAAGATACTTGGGCTGGCCATCGCCGATCACTCTGCCCCCAAAACCTACAATACGTCCTCTTCGGTCACGAATCGGGAACATGATCCGATCTCGAAACCAGGCATGCAGGCGGCCAGGCTCTCTCTCGCCGATAAGCCCAGCGCCCTTGAGAAGCGCCTTCGGCCAATCCGAAGGCAGGTTGAGATTCCCTGGTGGAGCAAATCCTAATCGGTAACGAAGAGCCACCTCCCCGGTAACACCCCGCTGCTTCAAATAGTCGACCGCACTGGCTGCAGCCGGGTGCGACTTCAACTGCCGCTGATAAAGCGTTGCCGCTTTTTCGTTCATGTCATAGAGGGGGGCCAGTGATTCGGTGGGATCGTTTGAAGCGCGCTCTCCCGATAGCTCTCTTGGCACCGGAAGGTTAAGGCTAGCCGCAAGTGCCTCGATAGCCTCCGGAAAAGACAGCCGCTCAAACTCCATCAAAAAACTGATCGCCGTGCCGCGCGCACCGCAACCAAAGCAGTAATAGAACTGCTTTTGCTGGCTGACTGAAAAGCTGGGGGTTTTTTCGTTATGGAAAGGGCAACGCGCCGTGTAATTGGTCCCAGACCGCTTCAGCGGAACACGGGCATCAATCAGTTCGACCAGATCGGTTCTGGCCAGCACTTCCTGGATGAAGTGTTCGGGAATCTTACCGGCCATGTCCCATCCCT
>RFVA01000144.1 GCA_009922685.1 Gammaproteobacteria bacterium
CGCGTCCCCAGAATGCACGGCCAAGGCTGATGCCGCCTTCGCGGCGGCCGAGGCCAAGCGGACGAAGAGAGATGGAATTTCCGTTCCAGTAATGTTTCAGGACACTGACTGTTCTAGGCTCCCATCGCGGCTGGGCCACTTGGCCAAGAACTGGACGCCGCATAGCGGGAAGGGTAACCTTCTCTTGCACGGCACCACGCGGATTGGGAAGACCAGAACGGCTTGGGAGATCTGCAAGCGGCTCGATGCTATCGGAGTAAAGGTCAAGGTACTCACGATGCGCGACATCGAGTTCCAGTTGCAGGAAGGTTTCCAGAAGGGCGACTGGCACCGCGTGGTAGATCGCTGGTGCGGCCATTCGTTCCTGTTTATTGATGACCTAGGCAAGGAGAAGTTGACCGAGCGAACCGCGTCAGTCCTGTTCCAGATCGTAGACGAGCGCTCGGCCAACCGCCGCTCGACTATGATCACGACCAACTACGATGGATCTACGCTCAAGGCCAAATTTCCTGACGCCGAAACTGGGGCCGCCTTCGTGGCCAGACTCCGAGAGTTCTACGACTTCAGCGGAGAGGCAACCTGAGTAGCCAAGAACGGCGAGCATTCATCGATCATTACCTCAGTGAAGCCACCCTTGTCCCACTCCAGTTTCATCACGCGCAGGTCTGAGATCTTCTGGTCGGCCTCGATGTAGCCAGCGATGACAAGACAGTCTAAGATGGTTTTAACCACATTGTCCGCATCGGGCTTTGTGGTTTTCCATTCTATGTCCTTACAGGGTCTGCACTTCGGCGGCTGGTAGAACAGGGCCACGATAACCCTCAGGGGCTTACCTGTGAAGTAAGGGAACTTGGGCCTCTGGATCGCCAACTGGGTAAGGAAGGCAGACTCCCACTTCTTCGCGTCACTCTTCTTCATTTTGCCCACGAAACTGCGGCCATCCTTAGTCTTTAGGATCCGCAGGGCCGATTGGTGCGTAGTCTCAGGAGGTGCGATGTCGAAATGCAGGGTTTTCATATGCCGTCAGTAGTTGACCATTTGAGACAAGTCGAGCAAAGTTCGGGTATGGACTACGAGCCTCAGCCAGATCGGATCAGAACAGATGTTAAATCCCGCCACAGGGGTACTAAGATCCCTAAGGAGAAGCGCGCGGAGATCGAAAAGCGCCTTGAGCAAGGCGAAGGGATCGTGGCCACCGCGAAGGCTGTCGGATCGTCCGAGCATACTGTCTCCGCGATCAGAAATGACCTGACCAAGAGCGTGGACACCAACGCTTGGAAGAAGGCCCACGGCGTTAACCTGATGGCGGCCGCAATGCGGATGGGCGAGCGTCTGCTGACCGAGGTCGATAACCTTTCCCCTTCCCAACTCCCCTTGGCCATCGCCATCATCACCGACAAGGCGCTGGCGATGAACGATCAACCTACCACAGTCACCGAGCATAGGCTTAAGATCAGCCACGATGATCTGGACAAGATGCTACGCGGTCAGGTGATCGATCTTCCCCCTTCGCCTCAGTAGTTCAGTGGTAGAACACCTGTTTTGTAAACAGGTTGTCGCGGGTTCAATTCCTGCCTGAGGCTCCAGTGGGCGTAGTTCAACGGATAGAACCGCCGCCTTCTAAGCGGCTGATCTGGGTTCGATTCCCAGCGCCCGCACCACCTTAAAGCAAAACTCCCACCTGTGTTCTTAGTACAGATGGGAGAAGGCTTGGCCTTTTGCTTCACCCAGCAGATGACAATCCGCTAGACCTTAGATCGTGAGGTTGGGGTCAGGTTTGTCAATCTTGGTGAATAATCGGCGCCATAAGGCAACCAAGGCTTCGACTCCCGCCACCCCAATCAAGCAAAGGCTGACCCATATGAAGGCTGGGCTGTCAAACAGCCTAGGAAGGGCCGCCACGCCAGCGCCAGAGGCCATTAGGCCAATGGCCCCCATCTTGCCTACGCCTACCCAATGGCCAAAGATTAGGGCAAAGGCGCCTAGGGCGATCAGGCCAGCGCCTAGGGCCAGCAGGTAGGTATCCTGCTTCTCCCTGTTAGCGGCCCTCAGTTCTAAGTCCTTTTTGAATAAATTTTGCTCGGCCTCTACGCGGCGGCGCTCGGAATCCTTAACCACTGTCTCCCAAGCCGCGTTGATCTCCTTGATCGTCTTGTCGGCATCCTCCTTAACCTTAGCCAGTTTGCTATGATCTCCTGCCAGCGCAAGGGCGTGATCGATGTTTTTCTGGGTAGGCTTATCCAAGTAAGATTCAGCGGCCTCTAAGAGTACTCCGATCGTCTTGGTAGGGGGAGTCTGCTCGGCGCCAGCGTTTACATCCTTGGCCACCTTGACATAGCCAGCCGCGCGCTCGATGGCCTTGTCTTGCTTGTCGGCAAAGGAATCGGCGGCCGCAATAGGAGCCTGAGCGACAGTAGGCTCTTCAGGCTTCTTGGTCGAACAGGCGATCAAAGCCAGCGCGAGAGCAAGGAGCGTAATCTTGTGAAGGCCCATTGGATTATTTTCTGAGTTTCAGAAACAATCGTACCCCAGATGCTAGGGCCACGATTCCTCCGATTGTTAGGGTTAGTACGCATACGATTTGGAAATTGTTGATAATGCTTTCCACCTGATCGATTGGAATGCTGTCACCTACATCCGTAACAACCGCTTTATCTGTGATCAAGGCCACGGCAGAGTTGGCGTTGGTAATAGCCTTGAACCCAGCCACGATTGTAGTTGCGCTCAACAGGCCAGCGATGCCGATGGCCAGAAGAAAACCGCTTTGGATCGCGATGATAGTCTCAGCGGCGCTTGCGCTTAGGCTTTGGCTTTTCTGGTTTAGGGGTTTTTTTCGCATTGTTTACTTTAGTAATAACTAGTTCAACGACCTCAGGTGAGGCCATACCAGAGAGCGACATAATCAATGCCTTGTACAGGCCAGACATATCTACTCCGTGTAAAGCAAAGTAAACGATCACGCCGATGATGCCAGCCGCAGAGATCTTCCTAGCCCATATGATGGCTGGGGATGTCTGGTCGGTGATCAGCATACGCGCAAGCATACCAGCGCCTCCAAGCAGTGATACGATCCAGCCTCCGCGTTTAAAGTCATCGGCGGCGGCGTTAAAATCTGGGCTGGTACTCATTTAGATGGGGTAGGGTCTGGGCCAAAGTGTTTCTTAAACCACTCCGCGTTCTTCTTAGGAACTTGGATCGGGATCAGGTCGTCAGGGGCGTGTAGCGCCATTGCCTTGATCCAACTTTCTTGCTGTTTTCTTGTCATCATCGCACCCTGATCGTGGTACAACTGAGGTTGCGCCCAACCATAGCCACCTTCTGACCTATACAGATGCGGGATCTCTAATGTGCCAGATATGCCATCTGTCTGTAGTCTCTGGTACTGGGCGA
>RFVA01000145.1 GCA_009922685.1 Gammaproteobacteria bacterium
TTGGACTCGACCTTTTATCAGGCGATGCAGCTCGGCACTTTTGAAACCGTGGGCCTTGGATGGCAAAAGGTGGGTGAATATGTTGATAAGGTCAATGCCGTGACGGCAGAGGAGGTCCAGGCCGCTGCCAGGAAGTACCTCGTGGACGAGGGGCTGACCATCGCCCATCTGGATCCCCAGCCTTTACCAGAGGGTGCCCCACAAACTGACGATGCTGCCATTGGAGGTGGCCATGTACGCTAATCTTCCTCTTGTCCATACCCCGCTTAGGCTGATCGCATGGCTGTTCATTTTTTTCAGTGGCACCGCTTTGGCAGTCCCTGAGATTGAACATTGGACTACCTCAAAAGGCGGGCGTGTCTATTACGTCAAAACTGAAGGGCTGCCGCTGGTCGATGTCCGGATGGTGTTTGATGCAGGAAGCGCCCGCGACGGGAGTCTCTTTGGATTGGCCTCCCTGACCTCGGGGATGCTCGACAGCGGTGCTTTAGATTGGGATGCCGATGCCATTGCTCAACGCCTAGAGCGGGTCGGTGCGGTTCTCGGGACGGGTGCTAGCCGTGATTCTGCCTATCTCTCGCTGCGTTCTCTGTCCCATCCCGATAAACTCAAGGAAGCGCTTGAAACCCTTAAGAATGTGGTGACCCACCCGACCTTTGCGGTCAAGGATTTCGAGCGAGAGCGTAACCGGGTCCTCATGGCCATCAAGCAGCAGGGTGAGGATCCTGGCGAGATCGCGGAAATCAGCTTCATGAAAACCCTTTATGGGGACCATCCCTATGCGCATCCCACTGAAGGCATCCGGGAGACCGTTGAAAAGCTAACCCCCAACGACTTGAAGGTGTTTCACCTTGAAAAATACACGGTGCGTAATAGCATCACTGTCGTGGTGGGCAATATCGATCGTTTGGCTGCAGAGGCTCTGGCGAATGACCTGCTGTCGGGTTTGCCCGAAGGTGAGGTTTTGCCGGTACTGGCTGATCCCATCGACCGTCACGAAGCCCTGACGGTCAAAACCCCTTACCCCTCAGAGCAAACGCATCTCTATTCGGGCGTTCTGGGTTTCAGGGTGAATGACCCTGATACTTTCCCGCTCTACATTGGTAATCACATTCTTGGTGGCAGCGGCCTTGTTTCCAAGATCATGGAGGAAGTTCGGGAGAAACGGGGACTGGCCTACAGCGCTTACAGCTATTTTCTACCGATGCGGGTACCGGGGCCATTTGAGATCGGCTTGCAGACCAAGAATGCGAGTGCCGAGGAAGCGCTGGCTATTGCTGTTGGGACCGTTCGGGATTTTATTGAGAAAGGGCCGTCTGATCGGGAGCTTGAGGCGGCCAAGAAAAATATCATTGGCGGTTTTGTGTTGCGTCTTGATAGTAATCAGAAACTGATTTCTGAAGTGGCGTCCATCGCGTTCTTTCAGCGGCCTCTTGATTACCTCAACACCTTCACCCAGAAGGTTCAGGCGGTCACCCGGGAAGACATTAAGCGGGCGTTTAAGGCGCGGGTGAATCCCGATGAGCTCAAGACGGTTCTCGTTGGAGCCGGCGGGGAGAAGCCAGCCCATTGAGTCAGCTTCGGATTATTGGTGGAGCGTGGCGCAGCCGCAAACTCCGTTTCAAAGAGGCCGAGGGTCTACGGCCCACCCCCGACCGCGTGCGGGAGACCCTCTTTAATTGGCTCAGGGAGGAGATTGAGGGTGCGCGGTGTCTTGACCTTTATGCCGGCAGCGGTGCCCTTGGGTTTGAGGCTGCCTCACGGGGTGCGAGGGAAGTAGTTCTGGTTGAGGTGCACCCTCTAATAGCGAAGGACCTCCGCCAGAATTGTGCGTTGCTTGAAGCGACTCGGGTTCAGGTGCTTAACGAGGGCGCGCTCGATTTTCTGAAGCGGGAGCCGGTGCCTTTTGATGTGGTGTTTCTCGATCCGCCCTTCAGGAGAGGATGGTTGAGTCTCACTGCAGAGCGTCTGGAGCGGGCCGAGTGGCTGTCTGCGGATGCGCTGATCTATCTGGAATCAGAACGGGAGTTGCCGCTTCATGATCTTCCTCCGAGCTGGACGGTCCGCCGTCAGGGGGTCGCGGGTGACGTGGCCTATGGCCTTTATCAACGAAATCACCAACTTTCACGATGACTATTACGGCAATTTATCCTGGAACCTTCGATCCCATCACCAATGGCCATCTGGATTTGGTGGAGCGGGCGTCAAGGATGTTTGATCGAATCTTGGTTGCGGTTGCTGAGAATTGCAACAAAGGGCCTTTGTTTACGCTTGAAGAAAGAGTCGCCATGGCGCAATCCTCGCTGGCCGGTCTTTCGGGTGTTGAGGTGATCGGATTTGATACGCTCCTGGTCGAGTGCGCGAGGCGGACTGAGAGTCGGGTGATTCTGAGGGGCCTTCGGGCGGTTTCTGATTTTGAGTTTGAGTTTCAGTTGGCGGGGATGAATCGGCATCTTGGGCCTGAAATCGAGACGGTTTTTATGACGCCAAGCGAGCGTTATGCCTTCATCTCCTCTTCGCTGATTCGAGAAATTGCTCGGTTTGGTGGCGATGTCTCAGCGTTTGTTCCAGGCCCTGTTTTAAACGCATTGAGTCAAAAGTTTTCAAAAGCGTCGAGGATCTAGTATGGCTCTTCTGATTACCGATGAATGCATTAATTGTGATGTCTGCGAGCCTGAGTGCCCCAATGGCGCCATTTCAGAAGGCCCCCTGATTTATCAGATTGATCCTTCCTTTTGCACCGAATGCGTTGGCCACCACGATACCCCTCAATGCATTAGGGTTTGCCCGGTCGAATGCATTCTCCATGATCCCGCTCATCCAGAATCAGCCGACGGTCTTTACCAAAAGTATCTCAAGTTAACCGCCCGCTAAGGGGTCAACTTTAAAGTTGAAGCGGATCTTGAACTTCTGTGGTGAGGCTTGAGAGTGTTTCGTCCATTTTTGGATCGCGTGTTCGATCGAGATAAGCCTTTGACTTTTCGACTTCGATACTGAGCGTCTCGACCGTTTTTTGCATATTATCTAGCGCCTGGATCTTGTAGCTGGCGACCATGTCCATGGTGGCATAGATGTTCTCGAAGGCGCCTTTTAGATGTTCAATATCCAGCGTAGCGCTGGTTGCCTGGGTATGGATGGCGCCGGCTTGATGCTTCATCATGGTCGACGTTGATGCAATCAGGTCACTGGTTCGGTTATTGAGCGCACCGATCTGATTGAGGACCAGCTTTTGGTTGGATAAGGCCTGGGCCACAATGATGGCCGTCCTCAGAGCAGAAACGGTCGTGGTCGTCGCGCGATCAACGCCCTTAATGAGCTCGAGGTTGTTTTTTCGGACCATGTCCATGGCGAGATATCCTTGAACCGTGACCGC
>RFVA01000146.1 GCA_009922685.1 Gammaproteobacteria bacterium
TGACTGAAGAAAAAGATCTCTTTTGGGTATACATTGGTGGTGTGGTTCTGGCGGTGATCGTGACATTGTTCATGGTCAAGGGCTCTGAGCATGCCAAATATGCGACCGCTGCAAAGGCGATCGCTGAGGATTCCACTAACTCAGCGTACAAGCACGCCCCTTGATGGATTTCCTTTTTTAGGCGGCCTTCGAGGGGATAATCCCCTCGAAGAGGCGTCTTTTTTCTACAGGACCTTTAGGCCTTCTAAAGGCCGCAATCTCAGATTCCGTTTTCTCTCACGCCCCTCGAGCCACGCTCCCTAAAACGAAGTGACCCTCGCCCAATTTAGCGGGTGATCGTTGCGCGTCCTAGACTGAAATTCATCGTAGAGCCCTCAGAGTGGCGACCGCTTTTATTGGTAAATAATCCGGGTCATAGGATCGGCGTTCGGTTCGATTCCTTATCCTTGAAAGCGCTGGCCGAAGCCTTAATCTCGGGCATTCCTTCATCTTTGGCACGTTCATTTTTCCCCAAAGGTTCAGGGGGATAGTCGCGGCATTCTTGATGAAAAAAAGAGCATCTTCTAGCGGCCTTTTCAGCATCGACGGCACGACAAAAAAAGCGCGCCGCCCTTTGGGGGTTGCGCGCCAAGTGTTGTTGCAGGTCTTTCAACGGAACGGTGAGGTCTACCCTCAATCCCGCATCGTTGGTGAAATGATAAGGGGATCTCCCTCAAGCTTCATTGTCCTGGGTCAAGCCCTGGCATCATCAATATTGATCTCAATCAAGTCGAACTCGAAATTTTCTAAGGTTGACCCGCAGCGATTTTTAAACCGATGATGTCGAGGAGCTGAATCCTTTTTCCCTTCACTTCGATAATCCCGGCTGATTCAAGGCGCCCAAGAAGGCGGCTGACGGTTTCAAGCGCAAGGCCCAGGTGATTGCCGATGTCTTGGCGGGTGAGGCTCAGGTGGAAGGATTCAAACGGGAAGCCGCGGCGCTGGTAACGGCTGGCAAGGTCTAAAAGAAAGCTCGCGAGGCGCTCTTCCGCAGGGCGTTGGCTCGCAGCCAGCTGCTCGACCGCCTGATCCATCTGTTCACAGCTTCGTTCAAGAAGAATGTGTTGAAGGCTTGGAATCTTTTTGGCGAGAGGCTCAAGATCACTCGAGGCCAGTTCACAGTAACGACTGGTCTCAAGCGCTATCAGCGCGCAGCGATGTTCTTTGGCGGTCAGCCCATCAAAGCCAAAGAGCTCCCCAGGGAGCACAACGGAGATAATGGTATCCCGACCCTGACGATCGGTATGGACCAGTTTGGCGGAACCTGATTTCAGCGCATAGATACCACTGAAGCGCTCACCAGCCCAATAGAGGGTTTCGCCTTTTTGAAGGACGCGGTCACGGCGGACGATTTCTGAAAGCTCCTTGATATCCTCATCTTCAAGGTCTTTCGGGAGACAAATTCTGGTGAGGTTGCAATCCTCACAGGCGACTTTCACGAAGGGTTGGGCCCTTAAAGGCGGGTGGACGGTCATCTGGTCAGGGGTTCCTCATTGAATATTGATAGCGGCATTGATGTCGCGATCATGCTGAGTTCCACACTCGATACACGCCCACTCCCTCACCTTGAGTCCCGCCCTTCCCTCAGGTCCCGTCAGGGAGCCACAGGCTGAACAGATCCTCGTGGAATTGCGGGAATTGACTTCGAGATAGCGGACACCGCCTGCACGGCTCTTGTAATCCAACATGGAGCGAAGTTGAGCGATGCCTGACGAGGCAACACTCTTCCCATACACCCGAGCCATCCCCTTGACGTTGTCTTTCGACAGGGCGATGACCGAGTAATCCTTGACCAACCGCAACGACAGCTTGTGGTTTCTGTCCTTACGCTGATTCTTAATGCGCTCGTGAATCCGAGCGACCAATTTCTTGTTTCCTCCTCTCTGAGCCTGTCCCAGCCGAGCGAGTGACTCTTGCAGTTCTTTGGGATGGTTGACCTTTTCGCCATTGGATAGGGTGATGAGGTCCCTGAATCCGGGGTCGATACCGACAGCCGTTCCAGTAGAACCCTCGATTGGCTTTCTGTCCGCATCAATGAAGACGCAGAGAGACCACCCAGATGCTCGTTTTACGAGACGACCGCATTTAATCTTTCCAGCAGGCAGTTCCTGCTTATGGAAACGGATCTTTCCAAGTCCGGGTAGCTTGATGTAGTTGCCTTCCGGCGCACGGACAGGGTCAGGGAAAGGGATACTGTTGAGCTTGTTCCTCTGGCCTTTGAGTTTCGGCTTACCTCCCATCTTCTTGAAGCAACGAACCCAAGCGGTATGCGCCTGAGCCAATATCCCTTGGACCGTGTGGCTCGGAACGCCCATCTTCTTGCCATGCTCGGCGAGGATGTTCTGGAAATCTTTTGGCGTGTAGTAGATACCGCCCTGTGCATCGTTCTCAATTTTACGAACGGACCAATTCCAGACACCCGTCAGCATCCACAGCCATTCGTCTAGCTTTGCGTCTAGCGCTTGGTTGGGTCGCAATTTGAGTTGAACTTGAATCATGAGTAGACCATATCCTACTACCTATTAGATCTCTACAAGCTGATGACTATATAGAAGAGCAACAGCAACGTGGTTTATTCGTGCAAGTTCCACGTGGTCTTTTGCCCAAAGTATCTGCGCAAGGTCTTGAGTGAGCCCCTACAGGCAAGACTGATGGAGGTGGTGCGAACGGTTGCTGAAGAGAGGCGACTCGATATCATCGAAATGGAAGTCATGCCCGATCATGTACATATTCTTCATGAAGTTGATCCGCAATTTGGAATCCATCGGGCAGTCAAACGAATCAAGGGAACGACCAGTCGAGTGCTCAGGGCTGAGTTCCCGGAGCACAAGCGGAAACTCCCATCGCTCTGGACTCACTCATATTTCGTGTCAACGGTCGGTGGCGCACCGCTAGAAATCGTCAAGCAATACACCACGAACCAGCATGAGGTTTAGCCGGCTTGACCCCACCCCTAAAGGGAGGGGATTGCGCCGGATTTTCGTTCATAAAAAACATGACATTAGTGGCTGAAAGGGATCCCGTCAATGGACCCCTCTATCAAAGAGGGCGATTTGATCGTGGCAGCTCTCTTAACCATGAAGCTAGCGTCTCGTGATGGCGAACGGCCTTGATCGTCCGTTCCGTCTCCTGAAGCTCTCTCTTGATGACCGCCATATCCTGACGCAGGCGATGCAATAGAAGGTCGGGGCGACATTTTTGGCGTGGACTAAGCCCTAAGTGCTCTCGATACCGCGCCTCAATGTCAGCGATTTCATTCTGCAGCTTTTTGAGCTGTTCTCTTAAGATCTGGTTAAAGTCTTTGATCTTTTGTTCGGGGA
>RFVA01000147.1 GCA_009922685.1 Gammaproteobacteria bacterium
ATGCGAGAGATTGTTTTTGAGTACATCGAGGTTTTCTATAATCGGAAAAGAAGACACTCGACACTGGGCTACCAGTCCCCGATCCAGTACCTCCGCCAATGGGCGAAGAATCCGGATCCAGGGAAACTGGCCGCCTAAATAACCGCCCTTGTTGGTCGAAAAACAGGGGGAACCTCAGTTCTTTGTATTTAGGTAATCCCGACTAACATGAAAGAGGCCGCCACCTAGGAGTCTCTTTGAATAGTAAAACCAAGTGATCAGTTCTTTTTAGCGGGATTCACCTCGACCTTCCTAAAAGAAAGCCCATTCAGGTCAATGTGGATGCTCCAGTCATTCTGTTGGCCGCACTCTTTTCTACTTGAACTTGGCCGTTACCTTAAGATCCTTCTTAGGTGAGAAGCTACAGCTAAGCTTCTTGTTGTTACAGGCGCCACTCCATCCATTAAAGACCGCACCCGGAAGAGGCGTGACCGTCAGTGTGATGCGCTGATTCTTGGTAAAACTGTAATCACAGCGAAGCCCACAATCGATTCCAAAGGGATCGCTTTTTATGGTGCCTGATTTCCCAGATGGGGAGCTGACCGCAACTGAGACCTTAACGTTAGGTGCAGGGTAAATTGGAAGTGGGACACCACTTGCACAGTTGATAAGGGCTCCACCGCCTGCACCATAGCAGGTCCAGTTAAATCGGCCTGTTGCATCTTTTGAAGGAGTGTTCGGGTAACCACCTAAGCAGAGATCCAAGGGGTTAGGGCTGTTGTTCGTCGGAATCCCTTTGGCCGTGCCACACTCCCCGACAAGCGGACTAGAGGCCGGAATGACCCAATCAGTAGGAGCCGATACATTGCTGGTCCCGCCAGGCCCCGTTGCAATGACCGTGAAATGGACCATCACGTTATTGGTTAGCCCTAGTATTTCACAGCTTGTTGAAGGCGATTGAGCCATACAAGACTTTTGTGAAGCAACGTCCCCAGCAACGTTGGACGATGTGGCCGTGTAACTGGTGACAGTTCCCTGAGAAGCTTTCCAGCTCACGACTGCCTTCTGATTTCCGGCAATCGCCGTAACCTGAGTCGGCGCTCCATAGGAAATTGGTGCAAGGCTTGCGTAGGTAGCGGGGGCACTGTTGATGGATATTTCAGAAATGTTTGGGGCAAAAGTCCCTGGACCGCCGACATTGAAAGACAAGGTTGTCAGGTGTGGGCCGGTCGCACCCGTGAAGGATCCCGATATATTGAAGGAAGTGAGCCCCGTCTTGTCCGTTGACGATCCACTGCTAAATCCACCGCTGAATAATCCTCCGGTAAATCCTGGAAGCCCGGCAGTAATAAATTTGACTGACGGATTCGTATAGCTGCCCTTGATGCTTACAGCGCTTATCGCCTGCCCTGACAGTTCTTTAGAATCTAAAGAGATTGAGATATTTCCACTTGTGCTGTCCACGGTGGTGGTGAAGGCCACGGCGGCCGCATGGGCGGCTCCTAAAGACGTGACGAGGCCAAGCAAAAAGACTGTAATTAGAATTCGTTTCATGAGGCCTCGAAGAGCTTATTGGCGACAATTTTTTATCCGCAGAATAGCTCCTCACATCGAAGTCTGCCATTCTGAATTAGGGGCGTAGCATATAGGTAAACCGAAAAAAAAGAACAATTTATTTTTTACCCAAACCGTTCAGCCCTTTCCTGAATCGTCGCTCTTTTGATACCACAGAACCTGATAGGCGCAATGGTTGGATTCGGTCAGATCGACATGACATGGTGAGTGAGATACTGCCCCTCGACCTTAGTAGCGAATGGCGAATGCCTTCAGATATGGCCGGGGCTTAGTGGTCGATTTTGGCCTGGCCTATGCGCGGAACTCCTCGATACACTGATCACATTTGATGTCACGATCCTCCTTGACGATCGCGTTCTGGAAGAATTTAGGCGAATTGCTCGCGAGAAACTGAAAGTGGACAGCGTCAGTCTGGAACAAACAGACATGTTCTTCCAACGCTATGCCGTCATTTTACCCACAGCGAAGACACCGGCTCCCGATGTTCCTGATCCGACGATGCATGGATGATCGCCGCAGCCCTGACAGCTCATGCAGACTGATTTGTGACGGGAGATAAGGTGTTTTTGGATAGGAGTCATGCCGCGGGCATGCCGATTATTCATCCGCGCCAGGCCTATATGCGACTGCGAGGATTGAATTAAACGTTAGGGATCCCGTCTTCCTTCCCCCCCCATGCTGCGCTCTTCTTTCACACCCAAATTGCATGGGCTTGAATAGATGAAACTCAGCGAGGACAGTCATTTCAATGAAGGCCTATGGCAAACTAGAGTTCGTATGTCGTCAGCATCGCCATTTTTTAAGGCTTGGAAGTGTCTGCATAACCAGGGGCGATTCACCTTGGGGTATGTTCCTTATTTAACGCGCTCATCATTTGAGCAGATTGGTGTAAAGGTCAATCTTGAAGTCCCCTCTGTGAAAAGGGGGGTCCCTCCACCGGTGGGGTCTTGAGGATCGGGATTTTCTGGGAAAGATTCGACGAATCGATCAGGTCAGGCAGTATGCGAGGTGGCCACTCTTTATAAGGTTCGATTCGGCAAGGTGCAGGGTGTTCGTATGGTAGGTGCCTGTAGTCCCTGATGACAATGTGTTTGTCGTCTTGTCGACAGATAAGACTGAACTGGTTTCGAAAAAAGTTGCTGGTCCTTTGTCCGGATTCGTATCCATGTCGAGTGTAGGAGTCCCAAATTGGAAACGAGGGTCCCCGGGGTGGAGGGGTCTTAGGGATCGGGAATTTCTTAGAAAGATTTGTTTCGCGAAGAGCGAACTGGATGCAGGGCAGAAGCTCTCAATCGATCTTCCAGTATGCGAAGGGATTGCGCGTGGCTTGATGAGGAAAAACCTCGTCCTGAAGTTACCCCCGCGTTACCCCGACAAAAACAACAAAGGCCCGACATCGCCCTAAGTCATTGATTTAATGGAGCCGATGATCAGATTCGAACTGACGACCCACACATTACGAATGTGTTGCTCTACCGAACTGAGCTACATCGGCTGGGACCGCGGATTTTAGCGTGTGGGATTCTGACGGGCAAGCGAAATCAATCTGTTGGTCGATCTAATGGTGAGATTGAGATGCTTTTAGTGGTTGGTTGATGACATTTTGGATCGGCGGTTTAGACCTTGCTACTTTTGGCGTGTAGCACGGTTTGGTTGAAGAAAACGCACTGATTTTTGCTCTCTAAATTTTCGCAGTTCCAAACGTATGATGAAGCTGGAGGAGCATGATTGAAGGAATGCGTATGTCATCAGAATTGATGATTTTTGCTGGAGAAAACTG
>RFVA01000148.1 GCA_009922685.1 Gammaproteobacteria bacterium
TGACCAGAAGTGGACTCCGGCCTGAATGTGCCGGTCATCGAGAAATTTAGCGCGATAACGAGTCCAGCCACCCGGCTTGGGTTTCGTCGTTGGCTTTTCCCGGTTCATGTATTCGATGGTCCAGGTTTTACGCTTGGCCTGCGACAGAAGGCCATAGAGGTATTCCTTCGAAAAACCGTGTTCCTTGACCATAAGGTCAATGAATCGCTCCGCCTCTGGATATCCCCGAAAATCTCCGCTCAAAACGTCCGCGGCATAAAGCCCCCCAGCATCGCCCTTAACCCTTGGCGTGGAGGGCTTTGAGGGTTTAGGTGGCTCGGCCACTGTGGCTTCCGGCCCCAAAAGTTCAGTACACCCCGAACAGGCAGAGAGAACAATCACCGAGAGAAGGATCAATAGACAACGATGAACCATGGTACTAAGTATGTCCTAAGGGTAATCCTGACAATTAAAACAAGGGGTCGACCGAAAAGACGCCCTTAAATCAATGAAAAAACGAGAGACTCCTTTTGGAGGATTCGCGCGATCGATGACTCATCCGGAAGCCCGGGCCTTGCCCCCAAGACTTCACAACACGCCGCCCCAGCGGCTGAAGCAAACATCAGAAGATCCGGCCATGGGAGACCCCGAACGAGGCCTGCTGCAAACGCACCGTGAAAGGCATCCCCAGCACCGGTGGTGTCTCGTTCCCTGATGGTAAACGCAGAAAGTCGCCCTTTCATCCCTTCATGCCGCCAGAGAAGACCCCGATCACCCAGCGTGATGACCACCGCTGGCGCGACCTCACCCAAAACCCTAAGAGCAGTCTCCATGTCCCCTTGGCCGACCGCTGAGGCTGCAAATTTTTCAGAGCAGACCAAATAGTCGACACGGCTCATGAGGGTCTCCGTTCCGCGGTGGAGAGAACCGGCATCGAGAACCGTAACCGCCGATCCATCCATCATTGCCATCGAAAGTTCCGGCTCATGACCATCCATCAAGATCACCCTAGGGACCCTTTTAGGAGAAGGGCCCTCGGAGCAACCCGAAGGGACCCCGCCCTTAAAGGTCGTAACCGAACGGGCGCCATCGGGTTTAACCAAAATGACCGACACCGGCGTCGGCTGATGACCCCTAACGATGCCTGTGGTATCGACCTTCTCGTTTAAAAGCTCCTCGAAATGCAAAGCGCCATGAAGATCCTCCCCGAGGTAGCCCATGAAGCCCGCTCGGTGGCCAAGACGAGCCACCGTGACCGCCGCATTGGCGGCAGGCCCTCCGCCACAGCCGATCATGCCCCCTGCAAACTGCTTTTCATCCGGCGAAGGATGATGATCGACCGAGAAAACATGGTCATAGGAGGCGTGCCCGACACACAACACATCGAGAGTTTTGACCATCACTTAAAAAATTTCCCTACCGTTCAAGGCCAATAAAGTGCCAGATATCCTCCATAGCGGACGTTTCATAGTTAACATCCTTGACGGCGCGACCTGGCGCTCCCGCTGCATAATTTTGCTCGAAGACCCGATGGGCATCATCAGCAAGCTGGGTCATTCCGAGTTTCCGATAGGCTTTTTCCATGATCTCAAGGGCGACTGGAACGGCTTGGGTGCGCTGGTATTTTCTGACCACATCCCCAGACCGACGAGCGGCTGCAAGATAAGCTTCACGCCGCATATAGAAATCAGCCACATGGATCTCATGCATCGCGAGATTGTTCCTGAGGGCGGTTAGACGTTTTCTTGAATCCTCGGCATAGCGGCTATTTGGGAAGCGGCGAACCAATTCCTCAAAATCTTTGTAGGAGTCGAGGGTCGGTCCCGCATCACGCTGGGAGGAGTCCGTTGGAATGAATCGATCAATAAAGCCGATGCCTCGGTTATAATTGACCAAGCCCTTCACGTAGTAGGCGTAGTCGACGTGAGGATGGGCGGGATTGAGTTTGATGAAGCGATCCGCGGCCGCGATAGCGGAATCTGGCTCGTCATTTTTATAGTAGGCGTAGGCCACATCGAGCTGCGCCTGTGTGGCGTACTTACCAAAGGGATAGCGAGCCTCCAGTTTCTCGTAGAGCTTGGCGGCTTTTTCAAAACGCTTTTCATTCAGCTCGTTACGCGCTTCCTTATAGAACTGTTCTGCGGTCCAGTCCGCATGTTCGTCCTGCGTTTCCTCTGGCGTATCAGCACAACCCCCGAGCAGGAAGCTCAGGGCCATAAAAATCCATATCCAAGATATAAAAGGGCGGTGTATGCGCATGAGAAACCGATTATTCAGGGCGTTGGCCACATCGTTTCAGTATAACGTGATTGTTTTGAACGACTGAAATGAAATTGGAAACGATGCGGCAGGCCGAAATCCCCAACGACCTTGCAGGAAAGCGTCTGGACCAGGCTCTGAGTGTGCTTTTTCCCGATTATTCGAGAAACCGGCTGCAGGAATGGATCCGCTCCGGCCATGCCCGCCTTAATGGCGATCAGGTCTCCGCAAAGCACAAGGTCTTTGGCGGCGAACAGGTCACGCTGATCGCCGAACCGACCATCCTCACCCAGGTGGCGGCCGAGGCGATCCCCCTCGACATCGTGTTCGAAGACGAGACCCTTCTCATTATCAACAAACCCCAAGGGCTGGTTGTCCACCCGGCCGCGGGCCACTGGGATGGAACCCTACAAAACGCGCTACTCAATCATTGCCCAACGCTCGAAACCGTCCCAAGGTCTGGCATCGTTCATCGAATCGACAAAGATACCAGCGGCCTGCTCATGGTGGCAAAAACTTTGGAGGCCCACAAACACTTGGTCGACCAACTCCAGGAGCGCTCCGTTCGAAGGACCTATCTGGCTCTGGTGCATGGCGCTATGACCGGGGGCGGCACGGTGGATGAACCTATCGGGCGTCATGGCAATGATCGTAAGCGCTTCACGGTTCGCCCCGATGGCAAGCACGCCGTGACCCATTACCGAATCGCCGAGCGCTTCAAGGTGCACACGCTGGTAGAGGTCCGACTCGAAACGGGGCGCACCCATCAGATCCGCGTTCACCTGGCCCACATTCACTACCCCCTGGTCGGAGATCCCATCTACGGCGGCCGCGCCAGAATCCCAGCAGGCGCCTCACCAGAGACCCTCGCCACCCTGAAGGCCTTCAAAAGACAGGCCCTCCATGCCCAGGCACTCGGCATCATTCATCCAGGCTCCCTCGACTACATGGAATGGGAAGCGCCCATTCCATCGGACTTCGAAAGGGTTCTTCTCGCGCTCC
>RFVA01000149.1 GCA_009922685.1 Gammaproteobacteria bacterium
TGCTTTTTTTTACGCTGATACTTGGTTCGATCACGCTGGATGGTTGCCTTGTTAACCCTATGGGCAAACTTGGCGACCGGGTTATGCTTCATGGCCGCCTCCCTCTATGAGATGAAAATTTGATCTATAGCGTGATAGCCCCTCCAAAGATGCCTCACGCCATAGAAGAATTGTAGGCTCCTAGACCCCCGGCTACAAGCCCTTCGTTAAACCGTATCTGTCTGTTTTTACGTGCCTTAGAGACTAAATCGGCCGCCATCTTCCGACCATTGATTGAAAAAAGCTCAGCGATCGATTCAGAACCTCTTGCCGCGAGGCCCCGTGCATCCCGAGGGCTTTTGAAGGTCTCTCAAGAGAACTTTCTTTGCCATAAACGGTCATAACCGTTGATGTTGTCATATGATTGAAACAATACTATGATAGGCCTCAATTTAGCTTAGAGCGCACCAGGAGAAGTCGCCATGGAAAGACGGATACTCAATCAAATCAGAGGAAAACTAGCCGCAATGCTGGGGTTGAAGCCTAGCCCTCCAGTGGCGCTTAACCATGTTTTTGAGCGGGAATCTATCAGGATTCATTGCCTTGCCCTTGAAATCGATATGCTGGCGCCCGCTGAAAGACATGAAAAGCTCTATGCGTTAGAACAGTGGGAGCGCCTCCAAGTTCTTGATGAAATTCGGCATCGGAGGCTAAATTAGCGTGTTATTCATGGATGGGCTGGGATCCACTTGGACCTAGCACATCCCAGATATAAAAGGTGTGCCATGAAACAAACCGAACTCGTGAGGCAGCTCTATCAAGCTTGTATGAGCCGAGACGCAAAAGCCGAGCATGAGCTTTTCTTGAGGGAGATGGCCAAAATCTTCAAGCGACGGATGGCCGGGAAAAGATTCAGCTCAAAGTGGACAGTCGCAGACTGACATCCGAGGCAGGAACCCCCCCAATCCATCTTCACGATGAAAGGAGCGTCAAATATTCAGTCTTGCAAAAATGAACGAGGGCAGATGCTGGATAACGCGCATGATGATCTTCCATTTCCAGGGAACATAGGCCTCCGCTTGACCGGCACTCATGGCCTTAACGATCTTCTTTGCAACCTCCTCTAAAGGCGCCACCTTGAGACCCTGGAATTTAAGGCTAGCGGTCATCGGTGTGTCGGTCGGACCAGGCTTGATGAGGACGACCTTAACGTTGCTGGAGGCCAGCCGATGCTGAAGACCCTGGGCATACCGCGCAACAAGTCCTTTGGCCGCACCATAAATGTAATTGGATTTTCGGCCGCGGTCTCCTGCCACGGATCCTATGATCCCAAGCGTTCCGTGGTTGGCCTTTTCCATATGACCCACAAAAACTTCCGCAAACAATACGGGAGATATCGCATTAATCTCGAGGGTCTGTTTACAAAGCGCTGAGTCCTTCTGAGCAGCGAATTGATCGGGCAAGGTGCCATGGGCAATCAAAACGATATCAACAGGTTGCTTCAAACAAAGGAGATCCACCGTCTCTTTGATCTTGTCCTCGGCCAGAAAATCAACCGCCATTACTGTGACAGTGGATGCTTGGCTTCGAACCCGAAGGTCTGCGGCGACCGCCTCGGTTTTGAGTGCGTCTCTCCCAACCAGCGTCAGATCAACAGCTTGATCTTGAACCCAAAGCCTTGCACAGGCCTCAGCGATTCCAGAGGTTGCGCCAATAATGACAATACGTTTTTTAGCGTTCATTTATGATCCCATTAAGCGGCGCGAGAGTGCTGAACTGATGCCCGCATCCCTGTAGTTTAAAAATTCATTCAGCTTTGGATATCCCGACTCAAAGAGGTCCCGAGGCATCCTTGCATCTTTGGCGGGATAAATTCGCCCACCCTGATCCCTGACCACGGCATCAAGCCGTTCAAGAAGTCGGTGTGTTCGATCGTTCCTATTGGGGAAATCAAGGGCCAAGGTGACTCCGGGGCCTGGAAAGCTCAGGAGCCCCGTTGAGCGCCGATCACCAAATGTCTTTAGCACAGCGAGGAAAGAGCCTTCCCCCGATCTTGCAATCGCTTGCAGCATGGCGCGAATGGAGTCCCTTCCATACTCAAGGGGGACAACACTTTGGTATTGATAGAACCCCTTAGGCCCATAGAGGCGGTTCCATTCGAGCACATGATCCAATGGGTAGAAAAAGGGCTTGTAGTGAACCTGGGCCTTTTTGGCCTTCAGGCGATGGAGGTGGTAATAACTCCAATTGAGCGGCCTCAAAGAGAGCCCATTGATCAGGGAGACAGGAGGGCTAAAAGGCATCTTCCGCTGCCGATTCTTGGGTTCATCAAAGGCGCTTTTGATGTGATTGGCCCGCATAAAGAGGCCGCGGCCTTGCCCTCTATCCATACAGTCGATCCAAGAAACGGTATGTTCCCAGTCCTCTTCCGATGCAGCGGCGAGCTCAAAAAAATGTTCGAGGCTTTTATAGGGAATCGTTTCTGATTGGAGCCATGCCCCCTCAATTTTTCGAAGTTGAATCGTCGCCTCCGTAACGAGGCCCGTTAGTCCCAAACCACCCAGCGTCGCTCCAAACCATTCACTTCGCTGATCAGGCCCACAATCGATGATCTCGCCATCGGTTCTTAGCAGTCGAAGCTTGAGAACATGATCACCAAAGGAGCCATAGCGATGGTGGTTCTTACCATGGACGTCATTGGCAATAGCACCACCCACGGTCACCAACTGAGTCCCAGGGGTCACTGGGAGCATCCAGCCCTGAGAAACCACCAACCCATGAATATCACGAAGTAAAACGCCGGCCTCACAGGCAAGGAGCCCCCTGACTGGGTCAAACGAAATGAAGCGATCAAGTCCTCTTGTTTTCCAGACGGTGCCACCTGGGTTCAGACAGACATCGCCATAACTCCGCCCATGACCAAAGGCGATCCCAGGCTGATGGGATCGGATCATTGAACCTATGGCGTATCGATCATTAAGGAAGATCTGCCGGTGAGCATGGCTTCCGAGTCGGCCCCACGAGGATAAAGGGGTCACCGTCTTCGCCTCGACGTAAAAACGAACCGTTTATCGAGTTGATACTTTGTAAGGTATCCAATCGAAAGGCCGATGACTGCCCCAATATAACGCATGTCCTTAGAAGCAAAGACATGATCAAAGCCAAACTCAAATCCCCAGAAAATGAGGGTCGTCAGGACACCCATGGCGGTGTAGAGAAAAAAAGTGAAGCCATCTTGAACCGCATTTTTAGATCGAAAG
>RFVA01000150.1 GCA_009922685.1 Gammaproteobacteria bacterium
TGCGAAGGTCATGTCGATGAGTGATGAAGAGAAGAGTCAGACTTAATAGGTGAGGATGACATCAAAAAGGACCGAATACATCATCCGGGGGCCAAACAAATCGGTGGCTCCATTCCCCGGGATCAGCGTAGCGCCTGAGAGTCGGGTCACAATGTTCTGGTTAAAGAGGGGACGATAGACCACGGCGGTTGAGAGATCCCAGCCGATGTCGCTGCCGATGTTTCCTTGGTTCCTTGCGGTTTCAAGGGTCGCTGTATTATCGAATAATAGCTTATTGAAATTCGTTGAGACCCGGAGCTCCGGGAGAATGTCATGGTCGGTGCCAAAGCCAAAGAGGCTGATTCCGGGGTTTGTGAAGTTCGATTGGCCCAGTTCTTTTGATGATCGTAACGAGGGGAGAACGGCATTACGACCCGACAGGGCGACCGCACCCCCACCAATCAGAGGAAGGGCCTGACGGATCCAGAAACTGGTATCAGCGCCTGCAATCTGGGGGTTTTCAAAGATCGCATCAAAACCTTGCGCTTTATTGTCATAGGGGTTCTTATCGCCGCTCGCGTGAAGGACCGAGAGTCTGGTCCGGGTCCAGTCAAAGTCGATAGATCCCTCGGTCGCCACAAACCAGGCATTGATATCGGTGGCTTGAGGGGTGAAGGTCCCTTTGTTTTCGGTCCCTACCGCGTAATAGAAAGAGCCGGTTAAGTTAAAGCGATCGAAATGACCATCGCCGTTATAGCCAAGATAAGCGACATCATAGTTTTTACCGGTTTGCGTCCCGAGGAGCGCCGGGCGCGAAGGAAATCCATTCTGGTCATAGAAGGCTTGATTATTGCCTTCCCGGTTCTGGTTATAGGCTACGGCGACTTGCGAGGTAAACCCACGGAAAGGGAAATCCTGCCGATAGAGATTGGCCATATAGATGTCATCATCACGGGGAGCTTGACCAATATCATTCAGGCCGTTGTTGACATTTTTCTCAAGCCTTCTGAACCACGCCACATTGTATTGCCAGCGGTTGTTGTCGCGATTACCAAAGAGTCTCACCCCGAGCTGATTGTCGAGGAACAAAAAGCCCCTGAAATCGATATTGATGGGCTGGATGCCGAGGCGAATGCTGTCAAAGTCATAACGCTCTGACACATTCTGGAGATGGTAGTCAGCAAAGAGCTCCTGCATCCCTACAAAGTAAATATTTCTGTTGTCACCGCGTCTTGGATCGACGTTCACGACGCCATATTCCTGGACATTGGTGTATTGGTAGTTGATGACCGGGGTAATCCGGTATTCCACATCGGGTGGCCGAAAAACGGTATCGCCCTTATAAAGATCAAATGAAAGAATCAGGTTTTGATTGAACAAAAGCTGTGTTTGGCGGCCATTGAGATCCAGCTGTGGATTGCTATCAAGGCCAGGAGAGCTGACCTGAAGGGGAACGGGAGTTGGAATGCTCCTTGGTTCTAGGAGTGAGTCTGAAATGCCAATGAAATTGAAGAAATAGTCATCGCCAAATAAGGGACGATCTCCCTTAATGGGATTCCGGTTGTAAGGATCTATGAGGCTCTCGTTAACAAGATTGAGATCTTTTGCAAGACGCCACCGGTCTTGAATGGGGACAAAAAGGCCCGGCGTGAGGGAGTTTGGGGGGACCACCGGCTCTAGCCCTGCGGCTTGGTTGGAGTCCTTCCATTCAGGCTCTGAAGGCGATTTTTGGGGCGTCCCTGGCACGGCTCGTTCTGGATTGGATGGTCCCTGTGAGAAGATCCCACCGAGAAAGTCCTCTTCGGTCAGATCCTCCTCCTCGTCCTCCTCGGTGGCCTCAGATCCAGGAATAGCTCTTTGGACGGCGGTTTTCTTTGGCTGAGGGCTGTTTTCAGGGGCTAAGGGGGGGATGGCGCTGGCATTTTCAATACCCCATGTCATGAAGATCAGTATAAGCGCCGCTTTGAAAGCCCAAAGCGAAGAGCCTATCAAGAGGCCTCGATGGGGTTTAAGGGCATGTTTATTTGCCATTGCAGGCATGCTCGGTGCTGTCGTTGATGAAGGGCCTGAAGGGGCATTCGACAAAGCGAAGGGCGACGGTGGCATGGCCCGTATTAAAGGTCACTCGATTGGAACGAATGAAGCCATTGGCGTTAGCGACTTTGGGTTTTGTCACAAGGCCTGCGCGATAGGCCCCTAAGAATCCGACCATGTCATCTTGGTCAATACCGTCACCCGATTCTCCGATGGCGCCCACCAAGACACCATTTTTATAAAGGGGGACCGCGCCTGCGAAGGGCTGCATCCCATTGGCTAACGCCTTGGGTGGGATGGAGCTACTGGATGCCGCGCAATTCATGATCGGCTGGTTTGTCGTGAATGGGTTCGTAATGGCATAGAGTAAGTCGCTAAAGACGAGATCGAGCTGCATCCCGACATTAAACTCACTCCACTGATTAAGACCTGTCTGGTAGGCGCTGACGGGTTGGTAGGGAAGACTCAAGGGGGCATAGGGTGTATCGGGTATCCCATCGGGTAAAAGGGGGCGACCTATGTTGCCGAGAGCTCTTGGGGTGAGCGCTGTGCCATCAGAAAAAAGAGGACCACTCGTTGCAAAGGGAATGAAGTTTCTTGCCCTTTGAACATAAGGATAGACATTGGTTGGTTGAAGCTCGGATCCCGCATCACGGCTACTGAAAAAAGCCGCTGTTCTGGCCTTTTGAAGACCGACATCGACACTGAACATCGGCGCATCTTGACTCCGAAGGATCCCAAGAATATTTCCTTCGGTATCGACGACGGAGACCGAGAGTCTAGCGGCCGTCGGTAAAGGACGCCGAATTTGGGAGCGAGTGTCGTTCGCGACGCCAATCGCCTTTCTAAGGAGGGTGGTGACGTCGTCTTGCGTCAACTGCTCTCCATTTGTGAGGGTTCCAGCGGTCGGTGGGTATCGATTCTGGCCATTAGCATCAGAAAGAATAGAGGCATTGAGACCTTTGAATAGGGCCGCTGATGAAGGGTCTTTTTTGGCGGGATAGATGCCAGAATTCGCCTGCCCATAGGCGAGACCTGCCCGGACTGTACCATCGAAGTACCCAGGCACTGGGAAAAGTGCGCCTTCTCCGTTGCTTGTAATCGAGGAGAGCGAGGGTGCGCTCGCGGGATTTGTCAGAAGATCTTGATCGCCGGTGGAGGTAAAACGGAGTGTCTGTCCATTGACCGTGATGACATC
>RFVA01000016.1 GCA_009922685.1 Gammaproteobacteria bacterium
TGTAGCAACAAGGCCCATACCATTGGCTTATTCACTGTCAAAAATCATCCAGAAGCGGGGGATTCTGCCAGGCTTTTCCCTAACGCTCGGCTTTTCCGTCCTCTATCTCTGCCTGATCGTTCTGATTCCCCTCTCGGCAACCTTCCTCAAAGCCGCGACCCTTGGTTTTCAGGGCTTTTGGGATGTGATCACCCAGCCGCGGGTCCTTGCCTCTTACCGGCTGACCTTTGGCGCCTCCCTGGCCGCTGCCAGCATCAATGCCTTTTTTGGGTTATTGGTGGCCTGGGTGCTGGTGCGTTACGACTTCTTTGGCAAGAAGTTGATTGACGCCTTGGTCGATCTACCCTTTGCCCTCCCAACGGCTGTCGCGGGTATTGCCCTTGCGACCCTTTATTCCAGCAAAGGCTGGGTGGGCCATCTCTTAGCGCCTTACGGCATCAAGATCGCCTATACCCCACTCGGTGTGGTGGTGGCGCTCACCTTTATCGGTCTGCCCTTTGTGGTCAGGACCATTCAGCCCATTTTAGAGGATTTTGAAACCGAGCTTGAAGAGGCCGCAGCCAGTCTTGGTGCCAATCGCTGGCAGACCTTTACCCGGGTTATTTTCCCAGCATTAGCACCGGCTCTTCTCACAGGCTTCGCGCTCGCCTTCGCTCGGGCAGTCGGTGAGTATGGTTCGGTGATTTTCATTGCAGGGAATATTCCCATGGTCTCTGAAATTACCCCGCTCCTGATTATTACGAAGCTTGAGCAATATGATTATGCGGGGGCGACAGCCCTTGCGGTTTCGATGCTCGTGGTGTCCTTTGCGCTCCTCTTGACGATCAATGCCCTCCAGCGCTGGGCGCATCTTCGAAAATTCTAGCGACCCCCTTTTAGGAACAACCGATAAGCGCCTATGGCCTCCACCCCCATTTCAGCCTCCGCCCGCATTCAACATCGGGTACGGACCGAACCCTTTTGGGTTCGGATGACCCTCTTGTCTGTGGCCTTCGCGTTTTTGCTCGGGTTTCTGTTTTTGCCGTTGACGGTGGTTTTCGTCCAAGCGTTCAGCAAAGGCTGGTCGGTCTACATCGAGGCACTCTCAGAACCTAATGCTTTGTTAGCTGCCCGGCTGACTTTGCTGACGGCACTGATTGCGGTCCCTTTGAACCTTGTTTTTGGTGTTGCCGCGGCTTGGTCGATTGCCAAATTTGAATTCAAGGGCAAAAGTCTTTTGATTACGCTGATTGACCTTCCCTTTTCGGTCTCCCCGGTCGTTTCAGGCTTGATCTACGTCTTGATGTTTGGCCTTCAAGGCTGGCTTGGGCCTTGGCTCCAGGCGCACGACATCAAATTAATCTTTGCGGTTCCGGGGATTGTCCTTGCGACTCTTTTCGTCACCTTTCCGTTTGTAGCGCGCGAACTCATCCCCTTGATGCAGTCGCAAGGCACTGAGGAAGAGGAGGCGGCTTTGGTCTTAGGGGCCTCCGGATGGCAGATTTTCTGGCATGTCACCCTGCCGAATATCCGCTGGGGTCTCCTTTATGGGGTGATTCTTTGCAATGCGCGCGCGATGGGGGAATTTGGCGCGGTTTCTGTAGTCTCCGGCCATATCCGGGGCCTGACCAACACCTTGCCGCTGCATGTTGAGATTCTCTACAACGAATACAATTCGGCGGCGGCCTTTGCCGTGGCGTCCCTTTTGGCGTCCCTCGCCTTAGTCACCCTCGCACTCAAAAGCTTCTTTGAATGGCATCTCAAAGAGGATGCCACGCTGACTGAATCACCGTCTTGAGGACTGTTTCATGAGTATTTCGATCCACAATATCCAAAAGTCCTTTGGCGCCTTCAAGGCGCTCTCGAACGTCAATCTTCAGATCGAGGGCGGTGAGCTGGTGGCTCTCCTTGGACCATCGGGGTGCGGTAAGACGACCTTGCTGAGGATCATCGCAGGGCTTGAAACACCGGATGCGGGTCAGATTTTATTTGAGGGAGAGGATGCCACCGAGCGCGATGTGAGGGAGCGGGGTGTTGGCTTTGTGTTTCAGCACTATGCTCTTTTTCGTCACATGACCGTTTTCGAAAACATCGCATTTGGACTTCGGGTTCGCCCGAAGTCTCTAAGGCCCAAGGAGGATGAAATTCAGCAACGGGTTCACACCTTATTGGACTTAGTGCAGCTGGACTTCTTGGCAAACCGCTATCCACCCCAGCTTTCAGGTGGACAGCGTCAGCGCATTGCGCTGGCTCGTGCCTTGGCCGTTGAACCCAAAGTCTTATTGCTTGATGAACCCTTTGGTGCCCTTGATGCCAAGGTTCGAAAGGAATTAAGGCGTTGGCTTAGAAGGCTCCATGATGAGCTTCATGTGACCAGCGTTTTTGTGACCCATGATCAGGAAGAAGCCCTCGAAGTCGCTGATCGGGTCGTGGTTTTAAATCATGGGAAAGTCGAACAGATTGGAACCCCCGAAGACGTCTACGATCATCCGGCGACCCCGTTCGTTTATCAGTTCCTAGGGGATGTGAACCTTTTTCATGGCCGCGTGCAAGAGGGGCATGCCCGCATCGGTGAGGCCGAAGTGGCTTTACCCTTGGGGACTGAAAGCCATGAATCGGCCATCTTTTTCGCACGTCCCCATGAGATTGATATTCTGAGGGAATCTCCTGGCGCTTCAGCCTTGTCCGCCACCATCATCGATATCAGGCCTCTTGGGGCCACGGTTCGTATCGAACTAGATCGAGAGGACGGCCAGGGGTTGATTGAAGTTGAAATGGTGAGGGATCACTACCAACGGATCGCTCTCAAAGAAGGGGAGGCGGTCTTTCTTCAGCCTAAACGGCTTCGGGTCTTCGGCGAACATGAACTTCAGTGAGCTCAAGGTGGCTCAACTGAAGCCCCCAAAAGGTCCTTAACGAGCTTCTTGTATTTCTAGAATCAATACGTTTTTTATCAAATCTTCATTTTACTTTCGTTTAGCCCTCATTCCATACTGATAGCCTTGGAAGAGTAATCTGGTGTTGTGCCAGAGGCGAAGCCCTTTTGGGCAGGAGTGGATGATGAAGTTTCCTATTAGATCGTCGTTAGTGGCCGTCCTGGTCTCCTGGTCCCTGGCGAGTCCCGCGGCTTCTGCGAGCCAACCCTACTGGGCCCGGTTCTTGGATCAAGCGACCTTTGGTCCGACCCCGACGCTCCTTGATGCCTGGTCAACGAGCGATCCTGAAGCCTGGATCAACGATCAGCGCAGCGTCGCCGCTTCGAGATACCCGGACCTTCCGGCTTTTCCTTCGAGCAGTACCCAAGGTTGCCCGGATGCTGCAACGGCTGCGACCTGTAAGCGGGATAACTACTCAATGTATCCCCTCCAGGTACAGTTCTTCCAGAACGCGCTTTTTGCCCCAGATCAACTTCGGCAGCGGGTGGCCTTTGCCTTGAGTCAGATCTTTGTCGTTTCAGGCGTGAAGATCAGTCAGCCCAGCAGCCTGTCGCCTTTTCTCAATCTCCTGGTTGACGGGGCTTTTGGGAACTACCGTGATCTTCTGAAGCAAGTGACCCTGAACCCTGCCATGGGCTATTACCTTGACATGGTCAACAACGATAAGGGCACGACCGATGGCAAGATCAGACCGAATGAGAACTATGCTCGGGAGGTCCTGCAGCTCTTTTCAATTGGTCTTTATCAGCTCAATAAGGATGGCACTCAGAAACTAGGGAGTGATGGTCAACCCATTGCCACTTATGACCAGGATACGGTCGAAGGTTTCGCTCATGTCTTTACGGGCTGGACGTTTGGAACGCTGACTGGCGCGACCCCTAAGAAGCACAATCCTTCCAATTATTTGGTGCCGATGGAAATCTACCGGGTCAATGGCCTAGATGCCAATCATGACAAGGGCCCCAAGCAGCTGTTGGTGTATCCAGGAACGACCGGCCAATTGGTGGCCGGTCAGGATGCGGCGGCCGATCTTGACGTGGCCATCGACAATATTTTCAATCATCCAAACGTCGGCCCCTTTATTGGGCGACGCCTGATTCAGGCCTTAGTGACCAGTAATCCCAGTACGGATTATGTGGCTCGGGTGGCTGCGGCCTTTAATAATAATGGATCAGGGATTCGCGGCGATCTTTTTGCGACGGTCAAAGCCGTCCTTCTGGACCCTGAGGCCCGGAGTGATAAGACCGTCCAAGTCTCCTATGGGAAACTTCGGGAGCCGGTGTTGATGGTGACAGCCTTCCTCAGGGGCATGGAGGCCACGAGTGATGGGATTCTGGCCTCGCAGACCAAAGGAATGGCCGAGGATGTGTTCTATTCCCCAACGGTCTTCAATTATTTTCCAAATCCCTACGTTGTTCCTGGAACGAACCTCGATGGACCAGAATTTGGTGTGGAATCGAGTGCCGTCGCGATAGCGCGCGATAACTTCATCAATACTATGGTGTATTCAAGGATCAGTTCACCCGCCACAACTCCTCCTGCAACGGTGAGTGGGACCGATCTTAACTTCACGAGGCTTGATGCCTTATCCTCAGACACTAATCCCAATGGGCTACTCGATTATCTGAGTACCCATTTCCTTCAAGGCGGCATGACCGCGTCGATGAAAAGCATCATTACCTCGGCGCTCAGTTGTACCCAGACGGGTGGGAAAGGCCCCTGCACCAATGCCCGAGACCGTTCGAGGACGGCGCTTTATCTGGTGACGACGTCCGCGTTCTATCAAGTTCAGAGGTAAGCCCCATGAATCGCAGAGATTTTCTAAAGCACACGGGTTTTGGTCTCACTGGGACGGCTCTCCTGTCGACCCTCGGTGGCATCCGGCTGGCCGAAGCCGCTGGGAACGATTACAAGGCTTTGGTCTGTGTCTTCCTCTTTGGAGGCAATGACAGTAATAACATGCTCATCCCTCTGGATGCGGCTGGTTATGCGGCCTATAACGCCGTTAGGGGCCCTACCAGCGGCATCAATATTCCTCAGGCTAGCTGGCTACCGATTAACCCCTCAAGTCAGGGAGGAAAGGTCTTTGGACTTCATCCAAGCCTCGCTTCATTGCAGCCGCTTTTCAGCCAGAATCGTTTGGCATTGATCGCCAATACCGGCACCTTGGCAAAGCCAACGACGCGGGCGCAGTATCTTCTGGGAAGCGCCAAGCCGGATAACCTTTTTTCTCATGTGGACCAGCAGAATCAGTGGCAATCAGCGACCACCAAAGCGGCCATTCGTCCAACCGGTTGGGGTGGGCGTCTCGCAGATGGTGTGGCCACTTTCAATGCCGCTACCACCTTTCCCCCTTTAGCCTCCTTGTCAGGGGTGAATCTCTTTACTCAAGGGGCGGTCTCCTCAGTGATTGCCCCCAATGCCTCGAGTCTCAAGGGATTTAATACCTCGGCGTCATCCGTCGCTCGTTATCAGGCGATGCGGCAACTCGAGACACTCAGTTCGGGTAATGTCCTCATCAAGGCTAAAAATTCGATCACTGGGAAGGCGATCGATAGCCTCGATACCTTGACCAAGGCAACGGCGTCGGTCCCGGCCTTAACAACCGTTTTTCCAGGAAGCTCACTCGGTGGGCAGCTCAAGAACATTGCGACCATGATTGCAGCCCGAGGAACCCTTGGGGTTCAGCGGCAGGTGTTCTTTTGTTCCTTGGGAGGCTTTGATACCCATTCAGCGCAGCTCAATACTCAGGCAGGACTCTTTAAAGATCTCGCTGATTCTCTGAAAGCATTTCAGGATGCGACCATTGAATTAGGGGTTGATCAGTCGGTGACGGCGTTTACCCTCTCTGATTTTGGCCGTACTTTTCTGCCATCAGCGAATGCGGGTTCAGATCATGGGTGGGGCAGTCATCATCTGATCCTCGGCGGGGCGGTGAAAGGCGGTGACCTTTATGGGAAATATCCGACCCTCCAGCTCGGTGGACCTGACGATGCCGATAGTGAAGGTCGCTGGATTCCAAGCACTTCGGTCGAGGAATATGCCTATCCCTTGGTCCGCTGGTTTGGCCTTTCAGATCCCAAGACGGTTCTTCCAAATTTGAGCGCTTTTGATCTCACCCGGAAGGATCTTGGCTTCATGACGGGTGTCTAGGATTTGGAGTGCCTTGCCTTGTTGAGGAGCACTGACTTTCTCGCTCGGGCCGCTTATGATGTCGCGTCATTAAGAAAAGAGACGCGGGAACCCGCTCTCACGGCCACAAAAACAACATCATGGAGGGAGTAATGAGCGAATCATTTGATGTCCATAGGGCGATCGATTGGCTGCAGGACCGACTGAAGGAGCGGACCTCCTGGGATGGTCTGACGATCATTGTTATCAGTGTCGTGGGTCTCATAGCGACGCCGCTGATCAAATACGCCGCCTGGGCGGGACTGGCCTATGGGCTTTGGACCTTCCTTCATGAGGATCGGGGTCCAAGGATTCGCTGACCTGGCTCAGCTTCATAATAGGTTAGTGAACGGGGAGCACGATTTTACTGAAGAGTGCTTCCCAATCCTTTCGTTCACGAATATCCATCGCCCGATCGATAAGGTCTTTATCCAGGTGGGGGGCTAGCATCTTCAGAAAATCATAGAGAAAGCCTCTCAGGAACATGTCGCGGCGGATGACCACCTTCGTCGTGCTGGGGGCAAAAAGATGGCCCGCCTCGATAGCGGTGAGATCTTTATCGACCAAGGGATCATAGGCCATGTGAGCAACAATCCCGATCCCAAGACCTAAGCGGACGTAAGTCTTGATGACATCTGCATCAACGGCGGTGAGTGAGAGGTGAGGCTTAAGCCCCGCCGCATCAAAAGCCCGATCCAGTTCAGATCGTCCGGTGAATCCAAAGGTGTATGTAATGATCGGAAATGCTGCGAGTTGTCTCAGCGTGATCTGAGCCTCTTGGGTCAGCGGATGTCCATGCGGAACCAGGATGCTGCGGTTCCATTGGTAACAAGGAAGTTTAACGAGATTATCAAATAAATCGGTCCCCTCTGTGGCAATAGCTAGATCGACCTGACCCCTTGAAACCTGTTCTGCGATTTGTGCGGGGGTTCCTTGGTGGATGGTGAGCTTGATGTCGGGGTAGCGCTGCATGAATTGCTGAACCACTGGCGGGAGCGCATAGCGCGCTTGAGTATGGGTGGTTGCGATTGATAGGGTGCCGATCTCCTTGTCATGAAACTCATCAGCAATCTCCCGAATATCCTTGGTCTTCGAGAGGACTTCTCCTGCAACTTTAAGGATCTCGATCCCTGCTGGGGTCAATCCGGTAAACTGCTTTCCACTGCGTACAAAGATATCAACCCCAAGTTCCTGCTCCAAAAGTCGGATCTGCTTGCTCATGCCAGGCTGTGAGGTAAAGAGTTTTCCGGCCGTCACTGAGACATTCATCTCATGCTGGGCGACTTCCCAGATGTATCTTAGTTGTTGCAACTTCATAGGATCAGATCATTTAAGGCTAAGGCGAACCAGTTTTGTTCTCATAAAAGTGAGCGAAAGTGGGGGAGCCAACGATCAGATGGGCTCATCGTGAACGCCATTTAGACACCCCCCAAGGTCATTATGTGGGCACGCTTAGATAATTCAAAAGAATAAGATGCTATTTGTTTATTCTTTCTGGTAATTTAGAGTGCTAAAGGAGTGACGTCATCCAAGGAAATCAAGGATCGAGAAGGACGCGTTCGAGCGTTTGTGGGGTAGGGGTTCGTTTGATTGTCGCGATACGCTATCCTCCCAAAGCCTTCCCGCACCCGAGCGGAGATCGACGGAAGGCCCACGGTTTTCGGCTGTATCGCTACAGCCAGTTTTCAAGAATCAGGGGGGCTTCTATCCGTTGATAATGGCGATGGTTGTTCGTGACGAGGACGGAACCGGAGGACAAGGCGTGGGCCGCGATCATCATGTCAACCTCGCCGATCGGTTGCCCGCTCCTGTGAAGTTGATGACGGATCTCCGCGAACCATGAGGCCGCCTCCGCGTCCCATGGCAAGTTGTGGACGATTTTGAGAAATTGTCGCACTGCGTTTTGCAGGCGATGCTCTTTGGGCAAACGCTTCAGGCCGTAAAGCAACTCAGCCCGGGTCATCACGGAGATAAAGACACTAGAGGGTGCCCGTGCTGACACCTTGGCTTCCAGGGTCGGCGAGGTGCCCTTGATGAGATAACTCACCGTGTCGGTATCCAGCATATATTTCATAAAGATCACTCTGCTGTGACTGGATCACAGTTCATCATCAAAGATTCCGCATTCCGGGGGCACCTTGTTCATGGGGCGTTCGGCCATAAAGTCGGCCGGAACCTCGATGGCATGGAGTAGAGCAAAAAACTCATTCCATACCTGAGCCCCGGGACGTTTGGATAACACGACATCACCGGTCGCCGAGTCACGGGTGATATACACTTCCTCGCCCTCGAAGCGGAAGTCTGCGGGCAGTCGAACCGCTTGACTGGCGCCATTTTTAAATAGCTTGGCAACTCGTGTTTCTAACATGATCGTCACCTCCCTTGGTTGTGAGTCTATGCGTTAGTATAGACCTCCTGATAAGACCGCACAAATCACTCACCCAAGGGAGCTTTTAAGGCGCCTGAAGTAGGGCCAAATCCTCGAATCAGTAGATGACCCCCATCGTGGCTTATTGCGCGCTGGATCAATTGGATTCCGTAAGACAAGTTGCCTAATGTCGTTTACCGTGACCTTTGTCTGCCGGGCGGTTTTCCATCCTCCCGACAGACAAAGGTTTTTTTGTTATGGTCGACTCAGTTCTTTCTTTTTTTGAGAGGTCGACATGTTGATTGGAATTCCGAAGGAAATAAAGGATCAAGAAGGACGCGTTAGTTTGACGCCGGAGGCGGTGGGGACCCTCGTCAAGGCCGGTCATCGAGTGTGTGTTGAAGTCGGGGCGGGTCTTGGAGCCGGTTTTTTCGATGAGAATTACAAGACTTTCGGGGCGGAGATGGTCGATCAAGCGACGGCTTGGAAGACCGGATTGGTGATCAAGGTCAAAGAGCCTTTGGCTGAAGAATTTCCTTTTCTGAAAGATCAGATGCTCTTCACTTTTCTCCACCTCTCGGGGGCACCAAAATCACTGACAGAGGCGTTATTGGCAGCAGGAACCACAGGACTCGCCTATGAAACCCTCGAGGACAAGGAGGGCCGGCTCCCTCTTTTAGCGCCCATGAGTGCTATCGCCGGCAATATGGCGGCACTGGTTGGAGCCTATTATTTGGGGCGTGCCGAGGGGGGTAAGGGGGTGCAACTGGGGCGAGTTGCTGGGAAGCGACATGGGCGTGTCTTGATTATTGGGGACGGTGTCGTTGCTCGTCATGCGGCAGAGTCTGCCTATGGTCTTGGTGCCGAGGTGGTGATGGCGGGGCTTGATCAGAAGGTAGGAGCCGCGTTTCAAGAACGGTTTAAGGAAGGTTTTCAGTTTGTCATGTCGACACCTTCGACCATCGATCAACACCTCAAGTCCTCCGATGTGGTGGTTGGTGCGGTTCTCCGGCGGGGGGGGAGGGCTGCTTATGTGCTAGAGCGTGATCAGGTTCGGAGCCTTGAGGATGGTTCGGTCATTGTCGATGTCAGCATTGATCAAGGAGGATGTATCGCTACCTCAAGACCTACCTCCCATAGTCATCCGATCTACGTTGATGAAGGTGTCATCCATTACTGTGTGACCAATATGCCAGGGGCTTACCCTCGAACTGCTACTGTGGCTCTCTCAGATGCGATTCTTCCCTATGCTCTCCGCTTGGCTCATTCGGGTCTTGATGCCTTGTCGGGTGATCCCGGATTGAAGAAGGCGCTGGAGACCCATCAAGGATTCCTGACGATTGCCTCGGTGGCTGAGGACCTGGGCCTTGAGTCTCGGTATCGCCCCTACGATTAAAGATGAAGGATCATTTGATTAATCGAGCGCCTTGAACGACGTCATCTGAATTTTAAAGCTTGGCGATTCAAGGCCACCAGATTCTGTGATGCGCGTCTCCTCAAAATAATCTTTTTGCTGGGGATGGTGCCATAGGGGAGGGGATTCGCCGCCTTAAAAATGGGTGAGGTGGGAGCGATATTGAAATCGGTTTCAAGGGTGATGTCCTTCGCAATCGTGATGCGAATGGAGATATGGCCATCGCCGCCTGACCGTATCTTTATCAAGGCCCTGAAGAGCCGCCCCTTGAGCCTTTCTGATGACATCGATGAAGCCTGTTTCACTTTTTGGGAGAGATCTTCCGGTCCAGTCATCGGTGACTTCAGGGGTATCGGGAGTCTGGACTTCTGGGTCGTTTTGGTGGGTGATGTCACCATAGGCCGGTAAGGTCAGGAGGCTAAGGCCAACCGCCAGCCTAATAAGGAACACCAGATCTTTTTTGTGGCGTGTCATGTCAAATCCATTTGGTCGTTCAATGCCTTTAATTCGGTTAGTATCTATGGCCGTTGAATGCTTTTTTTACCGATTCTTGAAGGAAAATGTTGGGTATCATTCGTTCGGAGTTTCGATTTTCCAATCCATCAAAGGGAGATCTGGCCCCGATTATCGCAACGGCGCTCGTTGATACCGGAGCCCTCCATCTTTGTCTTCCGGAGCATCTCGCGATCCAGCTTGGGCTTTTAGAATTGGAGCGGCGTGAGGTGACTTTAGCGAATGGTCACCGCATCACCGTTCCCTATTGTGGGCCAGTGGAAATTCACTTCAAAAATCGCCGGTGCTTCACCGGAGCCATGGTTCTCGGCGATGAGCCTTTGTTGGGGGCCATCCCGATGGACGACATGGATCTCGTGGTCATCCCCGCGCGCCAGACCGTCGATGTCAACCCTCAAAGTCCTCATATACCTCTCTCCTTGGCCAAATAATCTGAGTTCCTGCGCTTAGGTTTAGGCCTCAAGGATCAGATAGCCTCTAGAAGTGGCTCAATCACCCGATGCTGAGCATCGAGCCAGGGCCCTTGGGCATGATCTGGGCGGATGGCCTCGGCCAGGTCGGCATCCCCTTGATCCTTGATGGCATCTAAAAAAACTTCCGTATCGATTTGCCTCAGGGCAGCGAGGAGGGCGTTTCGGCGCCTTAAACCACCGGGTTCTTGGTAGTTTCGGTGAAAAAAGAGGCTGCTGAAGCGGATCACATCTGGGGGGAAACGATGAAGGTATTGGGCTTTGAAATGATCGACACAGGCGAGGGGTGTCTCATCATCGAACCTGATCGCCGTTGAATAACCACGATCACGGTAATTTCTGAGACGTTCGAGGAGTAAGGCCATCTGGTGTTCATGAGACCGGTTGATCGCAAGGCTGATCACGATACGCCTTAGGGGTAAGCCACAACGACGAATAATGTCCTCAAAATAGGCGCCATGGTCCTGCTGCACGGTAAGCACGTGACGAGGGTGAACGTCCAGAAAAAGATGCCCTTCCTCCTGGTTCAAGGTCAGGTAATTCAGCATGTGGACCGTTCGGGTTAAACGGTCGAGGCTCACAATATTCGGCGTCTGGTGTTCTGAAAAGGAAGGCTTTTCACCTGGTGCTAGCGTCGCGAAAGGGACCGGGGCGGCATCATGTCCTGAAAGCCTTGCAGGCGTTGAAAAAAAATGAACGGGTCTTAAGTCGCTGCCAAAGGTCAGTTGCCCAAAAACGCCGTGAACCTTGCCATCAAGATAGCGAAGGGGGTTATTTTTAAGGTGGTTTTCGGCAATGAATCGGTCATTAAAACTGTCGATCAGGTGTTGGAGTGGCATGGTCAACCTCTTAAATTAAGTCGGAGATGGATGAGATGAGATCCTTTTTAGGTGCACCGACATCGACCGCTTAAAAGCGATGGTCTAGGGGGTTGCCCGCCCTCGGACTGAACCTTCATTCCCTCAAGATCAATTGCCTTTCTGTTGCTCTTTGCCATAAGGCTTTCTAGGGATGCAGTGGGGGAGCTTCCAACAATCAGAAGTGATCGGGTCAAGAACCCTTTTCTCCCAACAAGAGATGGCTCCCCCATTCCTTAAAACCTATTTCACGCCATAAATCTGATCGAAGACTCCACCATCTGCAAAATGGGTGGTTTGAGCCTTGTCCCAGGTACCAAACACCTCATCAATTTTGAATAATTGTATGGCTGGAAACTTTGACGCATTCGCCTGAAGGATGGCTTTGTCCGAAGGCCGATAGAAATGCTTCGCCGCTAATTCTTGGGCCTCCTTGCTATAAAGGTGCTCAAGGTAGGCGGTTGCAACCTCTGTGGTGCCGTGTCGTCTTGCGACCACATCGACGACGGTCACCGGCGGCTCGGCGAGGATACTGAGGCTTGGATAGATGATTTCGAAGTTATCAGCACCAAATTCTTTTAGGACCAAATGAGCTTCATTTTCCCAGGTGATCAGGACATCACCGAGCTCACGTTCTGCAAACGTGACGGTGGATCCCCGGGCTCCGGTGTCGAGGACTGCGGCATTATTGAAGATACCTTTGACTAATTCCTTAGCAGCGGCTTCGCCGCCGAGTTTCTTAAGACCAAAACCCCAGGCCGCAAGGTAACCCCAACGCGCACCCCCCGAGGTCTTTGGATTCGGGGTCACAACGGACACGCCTTTTTTGGCAAGGTCATCCCAATCCTTAATGCCGAGGGGGTTACCTTTTCTAACGAGGAATACTTGCGTTGAGAGATAGGGGCAACTGTTGTTGGGGAGTCTCGTTTGCCATGACTGTGGGATCAGCTTCCCTTTTTCAAAGAGCTGATTGACGTCATAGGCGAGGGCGAGGGTTGCAACATCTGCATCAAGACCATCGATGATCGCGCGGGTCTGTTTACCACCACCGCCATGAGACTGATTGATGGTGACATTGTCACCCTTCTTTTCCTTCCAGTATTTCTGGAACAGCTTGTTGTAGTCTTCGTAGAATTCACGGGTTGGGTCGTAGGAGACGTTTAAAAGGGTCAGGTCTTCGGCCTTGACAACCGTAAAGCACCCTAAAAGGGATAAGAGGAGTAAGGCTCTTAAAAGACCAATGACGTTAAGCTTCAACATGATGATGTCCTCTTTTTTTGATATCCGATGAAATTATTGGGTGGTGAGTTGTTTGTTGTATCGCCAGGTCGTACTGCAGCTGGTTTTCGGGAAAGCCTTGGGTGAACTGGTGTAGTAGTTCGTGATCTTTAATTCGGTGGTTTCACTCAATTTGAGTGCCGGCGTCGCCGACCCGTTCACTGTGTCGGCTGCAAAAACACCTGTCCAAAGCGCATTCTGCACGTCAAAATAAAGGAGTGGACTCGTTGGGCTGGTGCCGCCATTAAAGTATTTGAAGTCATTAGCTAGCGAGGTCGCATCGAGTTTGAGGCTAAGGTTTGACCCGATTTGGGTCCACGCTCCGGTGTAATTAGTCCAGCCATTGGCGGTGCTCGGCGGCTTGGCCGCATTGGCCGACTTACTGTCGATTTCCCAGTAACTAAAGTTACCCGTTGCAAGGAGTGTGAGGCTCGCTTTCCAGGAAGGAACAGGAATGATCGTTGGGAGTGAGGTCACCTTCACCCGAGTCGTTCCAGGAGGCTTTCCCTTGCAGGTGAGGTTCGCCTTCCCGGAAAGGGTTCCCGTTAAATCGTAGGTCACATCGCCGGTAGCGGCCTGGATGTGGCTCGTGGTAGCAAGGCTTAAACCCAAGGCCAGTAAGGTCAGAATGACATGTTTCATGATAGCTAGCTCCCTTAGTACCAGAACTGAACGCGGGTGAAGAAGACCTTCTCATCCGGACGGTTAGTGACTTGGTTGTCTAATGTAACTGCACCGCCAGTGAACTTTGTTTGTTCATAGTTGCCTTGAATCTTGACGTTGGAATTGAGGAACCAGTTGACCCCAAGCCCCCAGGTTTGAGCGTGCTGGACGGAGCTCCTTGGATCTGCAAAGAGATAAAGAGGGTTCGCGGCCGACCCATAATTGGTGAAGGTGTCCTTGCCGATATCGAGCTCTGTCCAACGAGCGGCGACCTGAAAGGCCCCCCACTCCCCTGAAAAAGGGTCGAAGTTTTTACGCGGTTTGATCGCCCAATAGGTGTTGTCCTCCCCAGTCAGAACATAGGAAGTGGCTACTTGCCAGGCGGTATTGGTCTGAGTTTTCTGGGCTGAAATCGTTGGGACAGAGGTGTGGGTGGTGACGGTCGTGATCCGTTGCCCAGGAGTTTGGCCCCCGGTGGTGGTATTAGTGGTTCCATTGATATCCGTTTGACGCTGAGTCACCGTTGAACTGGAGGCATTGGCGGCGAGGCCTTGGGTCGATGACGTCCAATCGGCGAGGACGCCAAAGGGCCCCCAGTACCAGTAGCCCTGGGGTGCAAAGTGATATTGATCGCCGTTGAGGAAGGCTCCCGAATAAGTGGTCGCGGTCGTTACGTTAGTGACGGTCTTGGGATTACCGGTGCTGCCGCCATTGCCGGTGATAGGGCCGACGATTTCCGTCGTATTGGTGTTGGTCCCACTTGGAACGACCTGAGCGCTCTGATAGGTCAGAATGTTACTTTGGCCTTGGGAGACCAGCGCGGCAATCGGTGTTTGGCCATTTTGACCTTGCCAGTTGGCGTAATTGCCGCCAAAACCAAGCCCCAAGCGCTGGATGGGTTCAAAGTCGACATGTCGGAAGGGATGGGCAAAGATGCGCGCCGCATATTCTTTATTGTCGAAATTAGTCGTGTCGGAGTTCTGGACCGCTTGGTTGTCCTGACTCGCATTGAAGACACCCGCCTGGTAGGCGAAAAGTTCCTGGGTGTGGCTGATATTAGAAATGTATTTCGTATCAAAGCCTGGACCTTCAATTTCCCCATGGAGCATCGCACCGATTTGGCGGTTAGCCGCTAGCTGGGTTGGGTAAGCGCGTTCATTGAAGAGAAGGTTGGTTGCGGTCTGCATCCGTTCAAGATCCTGGGGCCCCTTCATCTTGCCGATCGCGAAACTCGCCGGCTGCCAGTAGTGAAAATCAGCCCAAGAGTCAAAAAGACGGGCCTGGCCGTTACCGAAGTCAGGTGCAATCAGGAAGTCCGTATATTTTCCAAGGGTCCCTGCAAACTGAAGGCGCGCCCTTCGAATCAGGAATTTATCAGAGGCAAGGCCAGCCCCCGCCTGATAAGGGTTGGGTTCCCCATTGGGCCCAAGGGTTGGATTCCAGCCGATACCAGTCCCCGCAGGCAGGGTGTCATTGAGAAAGGTATTGGTATCGGCCTGAAGGAAGCCTCTTAGGCGTAATTGCCAGTCACCGTCGGGCGTTCCAAGCTTAAAGCCATTAGGCCCTGCCTCGACCTTCGCGGCGCTCTTTCGGTTGTTGTCTGCAACTTCCTTTTCAACCTCCAGCTTACGTTCTAAGAGCTTGACCTTGGTATCAAGGGCTCTGAATTCAGGTTGGGTGGTTAATTTAGCGAGGGCTGGCTCACCGACAGGGTCACCTGAGAGGCTAGAAGCACTGATTCCTCGTTGGGGGGCACCATGATGGCTTGTACTCGCGACCTCTTTTTTTAATCGCTTGTTTTCAGATTCTGTGGCTTCCAGCCGATTCTCAAGACGCTCGATCGTTTTTTCAAGGCGTTCGAGGCGTTCTGAATCGGTGAGAGCTAAAGCCTCTGCCGAGAGGCCTAAGGCGGCACCGCCAATGCCCGCGGCGAGAAAGGTGGAGAATGGTTGCTTCATGGTGATTCCCTATTCAAAGATCATTTCGCTTGAGCACGCTTCCTGCTGTTTGAAGGTCAGTGCGCCTTTTATCGTTTTATCGAAGGGCCGCCCCTGATGGGGGTAAGCCTCTGTTATGGGGTAGTTTTTATCGATGACTCATTAATACTGATATTGAGGCGAACCTTTTCCTTTCGCTCAATCTGGACGATCCTGCCCTCATGGATGGTGATTTCAACGGATCCAAACTTGAGTCCAGCCATCGCTTTTAGGATCTTTTGAAGACTCTCCTGGTTTAAATCCTCGTTCGAGGAATTGTTGGACATAGACAAGCATTCCTTGGGTTTTAGATCAGCGTCGATTAGGGGTGATGGCGTCTTTATTGGGAACGATGCTAGCAATCAAATTGATAAATCTGAAAGAATAAGTCGTTAGATAGATATGCGATTATGGAATATGGATTGACAGCCTCTCATCGCTCTCCACATGGAAGCCTTGCTTGCGACCGAGTATCATCCTGCTTTACCCCCATCGCTCCATTGACTGTTTGTGAAATTATTAAAAGACTTTCTTAGCGTGACTCAAGGGTTAACGTTCCCTCTCCTCAGTTGGGCGGTTTGGCTTTGGATGAATCAGAACCCTCAAGGGTCCAGTCTCGATGCCTTAGGCGTCCAGTCACTGGAAATCCAAGGCGGAGTGATCTTTGCCCTGATGATGGGCTGCGTATTTTCCGTGGACCTTTATGCCGATCGTTTGGCGGAGCGCTTGAGTGAGCCTTATGGAACCTTGGTGTTGACCTTAAGCGCGACGATCATTGAGGTGAGCCTTCTGTTACAGATCATGGTGTCCGGTGACCATAACCCCTCCTTAATGAGGGATACCGTCTATGCAACCTTGATGTTGGTCTTAAACGGGATCGTTGGGATTTCGCTGACGGCAGGGGGGTGGCGGCATATCGAGCAGGCGTTTGATCTTCGGGGAGCCTTGGCCTATTTCCACATCATTGCGCCCTTGTCGCTGTTTGTTCTCGTCTTGCCCAACTTTACAGGGACTGATGGCAAGCCGACCCTTGAGCCTTCACAAGAGGCCTTTCTTGGGATTCTCTGTCTCGTCGTTTATGGCGTTTTTTTGAGGCTCCAGATGGGTCGACATCGTTCCCATTTCGGCCATGTTGCCTCCACCGAGTGGGTCAGCCCTAGAAAGGAATCAAGGACATTCGGGTTCGGGAGGAAGCGCTCTTTGATGTGGCCCATGATGGGGCTTGGCGCCGCGCTCGCCCCCATCGTTCTCCTGTCGGAGCATTTGGCCCAAATCTTTGATCATGGCATTCAAATGCTCAAGTGGCCGGCAGGATTCGGTGGTCTTTTGATCACGAGCTTGGTGTTGGCGCCGGAGGGTTTAGGAGCCCTTCGAGCGGCTTTATCCAATCGGATGCAGCGCTCGATCAATATCTGCTTGGGTTCAGCCCTATCAACGATCGCTCTCACGGTTCCAACGGTCCTGATTGCATCCGCTTTGATGGGGCATTCGCTGGTCCTTGGGGTCAAAGCGACAGATATGATTCTCTTGTCAGCGACGCTCTTGGTCGTTTTGGTGACCTTTGTCAGCGGGAAAGCAAACCTCCTCCAGGGGATCGTTCATTTGATGATTTTTATCGCCTACCTCTTCTTCATGTTCAAACCCTGAGCATGCGTTGGCTTTTTGCTCTTCTGGTGTTGTTATCCCCCGTTGGGGTCCTGGCGGATAAGGAGCCGGCTGAAACTCAAGGGTTCATCAAAAAGACCGCTGCGGTCAAAGAGGCTCAAAAGGATCTCATCCCATCGAGTGGTCCTTCGCCGAGCCTAGATCCCAAGGGCCAGATTGTCCCTGAATACTTCGACTGGAGGCCCAGAATGTCCTTAGGGGCGGTGGCCAGCCTCCGGAAAGACGAACTGACAAAAAAAGCCGCCTGGGCCGAGCGGCAGGAATGGAGTCTCGAGCGGTGGTTTGATACCCCTGATTGGATGTCCTTGACGCTTGAAGAGCGGGTTCGTTATGAAGCCTATGCAACGCCCTGGATCAAGGGGGACACCCAAGGGCAAAATGCCCTTCCCATTCAGTCGGTGGTTTGGTTTCAGGCGAGGCCACAAGAGGATATGCGCTTTGAAGCTGAATTCTGGGATGCCCGCCAGTATGGATCGAGTCAGCCCAACAAGATCGACACCACGATGGTCAATGTGCTGAATCTTGAGCAGGTTTTCGGCGCGATGATTCATCGAAATCTCTTCGGTTTGGGGCTTGATTCAGAGACCAAATTGGGTCAAATGCATATGGACTTTGGCAGTCGAAGACTGATCGGGATTGTGCCTTTCAAGAACACCCAGTTCCAATACGTCGGCATCCAAAATCGTCTTCTTAGTCATCAAGAAGGCTGGGAGTTGACAACCTTTGCCAACGCGCCCGTGAATATCCTTCCGAATACCACAGCGGCGCTTCAGAGCAATCAGTGGGCCTGGAATCGTCCCCTGACCGATGCGGTTTTTACGGGTGCGCTCTTTAACCAACACCTCACGGCCCAGGATCGATCGGAGCTTTACTTCTATTATCTCCATGAGGGTGAAGCCATCAATCTCAGCCGGAATCTTTACACCCCGGGCTTTCGTTTCTACCGGGATCCTTATAAAGGGGAATGGGATTATGAAATTGAAACCATAGGACAGACCGGGAGCAAGCGGCAGAACGCCTCCAGTGCCGCCATGAGCGTTGGATCGATCATGCAGCACCTTCAGGTCGGGTATAACTTTAATACGGCATGGGATCCGAGGTTCCTCCTCCAGTGGGATTATGCCTCCTCTCATTTTGATTCCCTGTTTCCATCGACCGTCTTCGAATATGGTCCCGATGGGATTTTGACCTTGTTTGCAAGGACCAACCTCAATTCCCCAGGGTATCGACTGTTCCTCGTGCCGCATCGGGACTTTACCTTTTATGTCGCCAATCGCTTTTGGTGGCTCGCCGACTCAAAATCAACCACCGGTTGGGCCAATGCACAGCTCGTGGACACCTCGGGGAGTGCCGGCAGTTATGTCGGCCAAACCTGGGAACTCAATGGCCGCTGGGATGCGCATGACAATATTGCGTTTCAGGTGGGTTGGCAGGTCCTCATGAAAGGAAATTTCGCTCGCTATGCCCCCGGTGCGCCGACCAATCAGGACAATGTCAATTACTGGTTCGTCCAAACCGAAGTTCGTTTTTAGTGAAGGCCCATCAATAGACCCCCCCAAGAGGGCCGTCGATCTCGATTTGCTCCATGGGTTGGTTCGGATTGACCTTCGAACCCGACGCATGGCAAGCACGGTCCCCCTCACGCCAACCCGTCGCGTATTCGGCATCATTGAGATAGCGTTTATCGTCTTTAATAATCTCTCCGGTCATGTTGCTGGCGACACTGGAGCCGCTTTTACAGCCGGCGCGATAACCTTCGGCAAAGGAGGGCGTTGAATTGGAAAGGACGAATTCCTGAGAGCAGCCGCTGATCAATAACAGCCCGAGAAGTCCTAGAGGGAATCGAAGCGCCATGGTTTGTGTGTCCTAATGAGGCGGTGAATCATTCCTCAGCGCCTCAAGCTCCTCCCAACGGCCATAAGCAGTTTCGAGGGTTTGTTGTTGAAGCGCGAGATTGGCCTGATGGGCGGTGATGAGGTCTTTAGCCTGCTGGTAAAAATCAGGATTGGCCATTCCATGGGTCAGTGTCTCGATGGCTCGTTCAAGAGACTCAATCTGGCTGGGGAGTGATTCGAGCTCCTTCATTTCCTTGAAGCTCATTTTGCGACCCTTGCTTTGGGTCTTAGTGATCATCACGTCCGGCGCTTGGGGTTCAGGCTTTTGCCCAAGGCCTCTTGACGCTTCCCCGGGGGTGAGGGTTGGAGGCCTCTGGCGGACCCAGTCATCGTAACCCCCAATATATTCGTTGATGACGCCATCGCCTTCGTAAGCCAAGACACTGGTGACCAGATTGTTGAGGAAGGCACGGTCATGGCTGACGACAAGAACGGTTCCGGTGTAATCAATCAGGAGCTCTTCAAGAAGATCGAGGGTGTCCGCATCGAGATCGTTGGTGGGTTCATCCAAGACTAAAAGATTGGCGGGTTGGGTGAAAAGTCGGGCCAACAACAAGCGATTCCGTTCGCCGCCTGAAAGGGATTTAACCGGCTGTCTGGCCCTATCTGGGGTGAAGAGAAAGTCCTGGAGATAGCCGATCACATGCGTGTTACGGCCATTGACGGTGACTCGATCGCTGCCTTGGGCCACATTGTCGATGACCGTGGCATTTTCATCGAGGGTGATTCGATATTGATCAAAGTAGGCGATCTGGAGATTGGTGCCGAGTTTGATGGTCCCTGAAGTCGCTTCGAGTTGGCCGAGCATGAGCCTTAAGAGGGTCGTCTTGCCACAACCATTAGGCCCGATGATGCCGACCTTATCCCCCCGAAGGATGGTCGTTGTCAGGTCTTTGACGATCGTGTGATCGCCATAGTGAAAGCCGACCCCCTCCATTTCAACCACCAGCTTGCCAGATCGCTCGGCTTGCTGGACCTGCATGTTGACTTGGCCTGCTTGAACCCTTCGTTGGCTGCGTGACTCGCGCATCTCCACGAGCCGTTTGACTCGTCCCATATCTCTGGTCCGCCGCGCCTTAATGCCTTGTCGAATCCAGACTTCTTCCTGTTGGAGTTTCTTATCAAATTCGGCGTTGCTTTTGGCTTCAGCTTCGAGAAGTTCGGCCTTCCGGCGAAGGTAAGTGGGGTAATCCCCTGGAAAGTCGGTCAGGTGGCCGCGATCCAATTCGATGATCCGCGTCGCGAGGCGCTGCAGAAAGACCCGGTCATGGGTGATGAAGATCAAGGTTCCAGGCCAGCCTAACAAAAACTCTTCAAGCCAGAGGATGGCATCAAGATCGAGGTGGTTAGTCGGTTCATCGAGGAGGAGGATATCGGGCTGTGAAGCCAAGGCCTTGGCCAACAGGACGCGGCGCTTGAGGCCGCCTGAAAGGGAGGCGATGTCATCGTCTGAGGGGAGATTAAGGCGGGTGAGGAGATTCTCTATCGTCGTCTCCATGTCCCAGGCATTGGCGGCTTCGATGATGTGCTGACACTCCTCAAGTTCGGTGAGGGCTTTGGTGTCAGGATGATTCCCAAGGGCCTGCGTCAGATGATGGTAGCGACGAATGGCATCGCCAATCTCACCCAGCCTCGCCATCATCGGCAACGATGCGTCGATCGATCAATTTAAGCAGCGTTGATTTTCCTGTGCCGTTGCGTCCGACCAATGCAACACGTTCGCCTTTTTCGAGGGAAAAACTGATGCCATCAAGGAGCGGGTGGCCATAGCCTAGATGGACCTGGTTGAGAGTGATAAGCGCCATTCCGTGGGAGATGTCCTTTGGTGTTTTTTTAGGGGGTCGGTTAAGGGTCGGTCCGATGATTCATCGGGGTGTAATCCCTGAGGGGGGCACCGACATAAATCTGCCGGGGCCTTGCAATGCGGGTGTTGGGGTCCTCGATCATTTCCTTCCAATGAGCGATCCAGCCGGGAAGCCGGCCAAGGGCAAAGAGGACCGTGAACATGTTCGTTGGGAAACCCATCGCCCGGTAGAGGATACCGGAGTAGAAATCAACGTTGGGGTAAAGTTTACGCTCGATGAAATAGGGATCGGTGAGTGCAATTTCCTCAAGTCCCTTCGCGATATCAAGGATCGGATCGTTGATCCCCAGTTGATCCAGAATCTGATCGCAGTACGTCTTCAAAATCACGGCTCTTGGGTCATAACTTTTATAGACCCGATGACCGAACCCCATCAATTTAAAGGGGTCACTCTTATCTTTGGCTTTTTCAATGTATTTTTTGTAATTGCAACCATCTCGCTCGATATCCTCGAGCATCTCGATCACCGATTGGTTGGCGCCCCCATGTAAGGGTCCCCAAAGGGCACAGACACCCGCCGAAATAGAGGCAAATAAATTGGCCTTGGAGGACCCGACCATGCGGACCGTTGAGGTTGAGCAGTTCTGCTCGTGATCGGCATGGAGAATAAAGAGGACGTCAAGGGCTTTCCTGATCGTTTCGTTCGCTTCGTAATCCTGCATGGGGGTGGTGAACATCATGTGCAGGAAATTAGACACGTAATCGAGTTCAGGGCGGGTATAGACGAAGGCTTCACCCACCGAACGCTTATAGGCAAACGCGGCGAGGACCCGGACCTTCGAGAGGAGGCGGGTGATGGTTTGGCTGGTTTCCTTGGGGTTCGGGTTAGGCTTCAAGAGCTCCGGGTGATAGACCGATAGCGAACACACCATCGACGATAAAATGGCCATCGGATGCGCGTGACCGGGATAGGAGTTGAAGAAACTCTTCATGTCCTCGTGAATCAGTGAATGCAGCAGCACTCTGTCCTTGAAACGGCTAAATTGCTCTTGGGAGGGCAGGGCGCCATGAATGAGGAGGTAGCTGACTTCCATGAACGTCGATTTTTCACAAAGCTCTGCGATGTCATAGCCGCGGTACCTTAAGATGCCCTTTTCGCCATCGATGAAGGTGATGGCCGATCGACAGGCCCCCGTATTGGCATACCCGGGATCGAGGGTGAGGTAGCCGGTGGTGGCCTGGAGGCGAGTAACATCGATGCCTTTCTCGTTCTCTGTCCCTATAATGACTGGTAAATCAATGGATTGCCCGTCAAGAAGAATTTTGGCCGGATCTGTCATGAAGGTTCAACCTCAAATGGCGCTGTTATGCTGAGTACGCGGAGTGTATCGGCAAAGCCTCTTCGGAGGCTACCTGAGAGCTTAGGGATGAGAATTTCAATGAGTAGTTCAATGCGGATAGCCTTGGTAGTCGAATACGATGGGACCGATTTTGCCGGCTGGCAATGGCAGCTCGCGCAGCGAACGGTTCAGAATGAACTGGAAGCGGCGCTATCGCGGGTCGCCAACCATCCGGTGAGAGTGGTCTGCTCGGGTCGCACCGACGCGGGGGTTCATGCCTTGGCCCAGGTGGTTCATTTTGATACCGAGGCCTCACGAAAAGCCCATGCCTTCATGATGGGGACCAATGCCTGGTTGCCGGCGGATGTCCGGGTCACCAAGGCCCTCGAGGTGGGGACTGATTTTCATGCTAGAACCAGCGCCATCGCCCGTCACTATCGTTACGAGATTCTCAATCGCTCGATGGCATCCGCTCTTGGGCCCCGGCAACAAACCCTTTGTCCAAAGCCGCTGGATGCGGAGGCGATGCAGGCAGCGGCCAATTGCTTGATTGGAGAGCATGATTTTTCATCGTTTAGGGCGCAAGGCTGCCAATCAAAAAGTCCCATCCGGTTTCTTCACTTTATCCGGGTTCGGCGGGAAGGGGAGCGGGTCCTGATCGATGTCGGGGCCAATGCCTTTCTTCATCATATGGTGCGGAATATTGTGGGATCCCTCATGGCGGTCGGTGCGGGGAAGGAAAGCCCTGAATGGTTGGCCGGTGTTTTGGCCGCCCGCAACCGACGTCTGGCCGGTATCACGGCCCCCTCGGACGGGTTATACTTCGCAGGAGTTCTTTATCCCGAACGCTTCGGTTTGGAAAGGGCGCCCATCTTCGATTTATTGCCCGCTGATGCGCGGCGTTTCATGCCGTCAGCCGCCCATGAATTATCCGTATCCCTCACACCGAACTCGCGTTAAAATCTGCGGTCTGACGCGGGTCGAGGATGCTCTGGCGGCGGTTCGACTCGGGGCTGATGCCCTGGGTCTCGTGTTCTACCCAAAGAGCCCTCGGGTGGTTTCGATCGAGGTGGCTCGATCGATTATTGAGAGGGTGCCGCCCTTCGTGACGATCGTCGGCCTTTTCGTCAATGAGAATAAAGGGACCATCGCCGACATCCTGTCGACCCTTCGAATTGATCTTCTGCAGTTTCATGGGGATGAGGCGGAAGCGGATTGCCAAGGGTTTGGCAGACCTTTCATCAAGGCCATCAGGATGCGGTCTGATGTCGATCTACCGGCCACCATGGCACGCTATCCCGGCGCCAGCGGCTTTTTGGTCGACGCCTTTGAGGCGGATGCGATGGGCGGAACCGGGCGCGCTTTTGACTGGGGTCGATTGACCCCGTTGTTGGCGCAACAACTGATTGTGGCTGGGGGATTACGGCCTGACAATGTGGCAGAGGCCTTAACGGCCCTGAGGCCCTACGCACTCGATGTCTCCAGTGGTGTCGAGGCTCAAAAAGGAATTAAGGATGAGGCCAAGATGGCCGCATTCCTCAGCGAGGTGCATGACTTTGACTACCGACTTCAACACGACAGAACCTTATAACCTCCCCGATGAAAGGGGCCATTTCGGACCCTATGGTGGCGTCTTTGTTGCCGAGACCCTCATGGAGCCGATCGATGAGCTACGGACGGCTTACGAACGCTACATGAAGGATCCGGAGTTTCTCGCGGAACTCGATCGGGATCTTCAATACTACGTCGGGCGTCCCTCCCCGATTTATCATGCCGAAAGGATGAGCCGCCATTTTGGTGGTGCTCAGATCTTTCTGAAACGGGAGGACCTTAACCATACCGGCGCCCATAAGGTCAACAACACCATCGGTCAGGCGCTCTTAGCGCAACGGATGGGGAAGACCCGCATCATCGCTGAAACCGGGGCTGGCCAGCATGGGGTGGCGACGGCGACCGTCGCCGCTCGCTTAGGCCTTGAATGCGTGGTCTACATGGGTGAGGTGGATGTAGCCAGGCAGGCTCCAAATGTCCTTCGGATGCGCCTTTTAGGGGCGACGGTGGTTCCGGTTTCTTCGGGTTCCAAAACGCTTAAGGATGCCCTCAATGAGGCCATGCGGGACTGGGTTACCCACGTCGATAATACGTTCTATATCATCGGGACGGTGGCAGGCCCTCATCCCTATCCTGCGATGGTCCGTGACTTTCAGTCGGTCATCGGTCGCGAATCGCGGGAACAAATGATGGCTCAGACCGGGCGACTGCCGGATGCTTTAATTGCCTGTGTTGGCGGTGGATCGAATGCCATTGGGCTCTTTCATCCCTTCATCGGCGATACCGAGGTCGCCATGTATGGGGTTGAGGCCGCCGGTGATGGCATCGAGACGGGACGTCACTCGGCCCCGCTGTCGGCCGGACGTCCCGGGGTTCTCCATGGTAACCGGACGTATTTGATCGAAGACGATGATGGCGAAATTATCGAGACGCATTCCATTTCGGCAGGTCTTGACTACCCGGGTGTGGGTCCTGAGCATGCTTGGCTAAAAGACATTGGGCGGGCCCACTATGTGGCGATCACTGACACTGAGGCGATGGAAGGATTTCATGCCCTGACCCGGATGGAGGGGATTATTCCCGCCCTCGAATCGAGTCATGCCGTCGCTTATGCGATGAAACTAGCGCCGACCCTTGATCGGGACCAGCAGATCCTGATTAATCTGTCAGGGCGCGGTGACAAGGATATCAATACCATTGCTGCCAGAGAGGGCATTACGCTGTGAGCCGACTCACCCAACGCTTCAATGATCTCCATGAAAGGGGACGCACCGCACTGATTCCCTTCATCACAGCGGGTGATCCTAATCCCTCGTTTACCGTCCCGGCGCTGCATGCCCTGGTCAAAGCGGGTGCTGACATTATCGAGGTCGGCGTCCCCTTCTCGGACCCGATGGCCGATGGCCCGGTGATTCAAAGGGCCAGCGAACGCGCTTTGGCCCATAAGATGAGCCTTCGAAAGACCCTCGAACTGGTGCAGCAGTTTCGAAAGGACGATCAGGAGACACCGATCGTCTTAATGGGCTATCTGAATCCGATTGAGGCGATGGGCTATGAAGCCTTTCGGGATCAGGCTCAGGCTTCAGGGGTTGATGGGGTCTTGACGGTTGATATGCCGCCTGAAGAGGCGAGCGAATTTTTAGAGCTTCTGAAGGCTTCGAATATTGATCCTATTTTTCTATTGGCGCCCAATAGTACCGAAGCCCGTATCCAGAAGATGGGCGCGATGGGCCGCGGTTATCTTTACTATGTTGCCCTCAAAGGGGTGACGGGAGCCGGTCACTTGGACCTCGCTAATGTTGAAAATAAACTGAAGGAGATCCGGCAGTGGACGTCTTTGCCGCTGGCCGTCGGCTTTGGGGTCAAGAATGCTGAAACAGCGGCCGCTATCGGCCAGCTCTCGGAAGGGGTTGTGGTGGGTAGCGCGCTGGTCAGTCAAATTGAGGCGGCCCAAGAAGACCCCTCAGCCGCGCTGTTGGGCATGACAGACCTGATTTCTTCCATGCGCCATGCTTTGGATGCAGCGTCTGGTTCTCTTGTCTGATTATTGGAGAAGTTGATTGTGAGCTGGTTTCATAAACTGGTCCCCTCGAAGATTCGGACCGAGGCTTCGACCAAAGGAACGATTCCTGAGGGCCTTTGGAGTAAGTGCCCGAGTTGCAATGCCATTCTTTATCGTTCTGAGGTAGATCGCCATCAGTCGGTCTGTGCAAAGTGTGGCCACCACATGCGCCTCAGCGCCAGGAAGCGGCTGCATGCTTTCCTTGATCCTGGCAATCGGATGGAGCTTGCGGAATCCTTGGTCTCGGTCGATGTATTGAAATTCAAGGACAGCAAAAAATATAAAGATCGTCTCCTGCAGGCTCAGAAGGCCTCCGGTGAAAAAGACGCCTTGATCGTTGTTGCCGGCCATCTTGAGGGTCGTCCTTTGGTCGCCGCCGCGTTTAATTTCGAATTTATGGGCGGGTCGATGGGCTCTGTGGTGGGTGAGCGATTTGTCCGCGGCGTCAACCACTGCGTGGACCATCGGGTGCCCCTAGTGGTTTTTTCTGCCAGTGGCGGCGCCAGAATGCAGGAGTCCCTCTTATCGCTGTTTCAAATGGCCAAGACCAGTGCCGCCCTCGCCCGCATGGCCAAAGCGGGGGTTCCCTTTATCTCGGTGATGACTGATCCAACGATGGGCGGCGTTTCAGCGAGCCTTGCGATGCTGGGTGATATCAATATTGGTGAGCCGGGTGCCCTGATTGGTTTTGCAGGTCCGAGGGTCATTGAGCAGACCGTTAGGGAAAAGCTCCCAGAAGGGTTTCAGCGCAGCGAGTTCCTCTTAGATCATGGGGCCATCGACATGATTGTTGATCGTCGAGAAATGCGGACCACGATCGCCTCCTTATTGGCCCACCTCATGGCCGATACCGGGGCCCCTTATACGGATGATCAGCGCCTCATGCTGAGTCCCGCCGAAGACTCTCAAAACGCCCACTGATCCATGGCCTTTCAATCCCTGGCCGACTGGTTGGCCTGGCAGGAGACCCTCCATCCACAGACCATTGATATGGGTCTAACACGGGTGAAAAGGGTTTTGGAGCGGATGCAGCTTGCCGATGCATCCAAACTGACCATCAGTGTGGCTGGTACCAATGGCAAGGGGTCGTGTGTGGCGATGCTCGATGCGATCCTAAGGGCCGGCGGTTATCGGGTGGGTATCTACACCTCACCTCATCTTCTGAAATACAACGAACGGATCCGTATCGATGGTCAGCCGGTCAGCGACGAGCGCATCATGGCGGCCTTTACCCGGATCGAACAGGCCCGTGAAGGGGTGTCGTTAAGTTTTTTCGAATTCGGAACCTTGGCAGCACTCGAGCTTTTTGCCGAGGAAAACCTCGATGTCAGAATCCTTGAAGTCGGTCTGGGTGGGCGGCTTGATGCCGTCAATATCGTTGATGCTGATGTGGCCCTGATGGCCAGCATCGATATCGACCATAGCGAGTGGCTGGGCCATACCCGCGAAGCGATTGGGCTTGAGAAAGCAGGTATCGCGAGAAAGGATCGTCCTGTCGTCCTTGGAGATCCTAAGGTCCCCTCGGCCGTCCTTGATCATTTAAAGGCTCTTGGCGCCTTGATTTATAGACAAGGCGTCGACTTCCATGGGCGGCCGGAACCCGATGGCTGGCGGTTTGAAGACCGGAATGGGGGGATTGAAGAGCGGCTTCCATGGCCTTCGATACCGGGTGATCATCAGATTCTCAATGCGGCAGCCGTGCTGCAATGTCTGAGATTAATTGAAGACACTTTTCCCATCAGCGCCAAGGTCCTGGCTCAGGGGCTGCAGGCGGTCCTGCTCCCTGGGCGTTTTCAGCGCTTTGACGGGACAATTCCGGTGCTCATCGATGTCGCTCATAACCCTGAAGCCGTGACGAGCCTTGCAAAGCATCTCCTTAAGTATTATCCAACGGTCCGGGTTCGTGTGGTCTTTGCTGTGATGCGGGATAAGGATATCCAGCAGATGGTGGGTATTATCGGGGGTCTGATTGAAGCCTGGTATCTCGCCCCCCTTAGGATGCAGCGAGCGGCGAGCCCTGAAGAAATTGCTGAAATCCTCCATAATGCGGGTGTGGAAAAGGTGATGACTGGATTCGATGATGTTCCTCTGGCCGTTAAGGCGGCACAAAAGGCTTCATCACCCGGTGACATGGTGTTGGTGTTTGGTTCTTTTTTTCTGGTTTCTGACTACTTGGCGCTGGTCGCCGGACAGGGGGGAGAGGGTAATGGATGAAGACTTAAAGCGACGACTCATCGGTGCGGCCATCGTATCGGTCCTTCTGATCGTGATTGTTCCTTACTTCTTCGAAGATAAGGATGGAAAGAAAAAAGAGGACCTACCAGAGGCTATGGTGGCTCAGTCCTTGGCGCTTCCTGGTGCCATTGAACCCTCAGGAGAGGCTGTTTCTGAACCCGAAGAGGATGAATCTCAACCCATCCAGGCGCCTCCAACACCCAAGAAACGAAAATACGAGATGGTGCCTTTGACCGATGAAACACCGGCTAAGGCCACCAAGGCGGAGTCAGGGGTTCAAAAAGTGATGCCGGCGGAAGCGGATGACGATGCTGAAATCCCCATGAAGCCGATGCCAAGAGAGATACCAGCCAGCGCATCGACCCCCCCTGAGTCGGCCAAGAAATCAAGACCGGTGGCGGCTTCATCCCCGGCAGTTTCAAGCGACCATGCGGCGACGGTCAGCAAACCCAAGCCATCCACCCCAAAGGATCGTGAGAAGCCAGCAGCGAAAAAGCCCGAGCCTTCCGAGGGGATGAAAACGGGAACACATTCCCCTGAAGCGGCCCCCAAGAGCCAGAAGAAGACCGCTCCGGCCACACAAGATCCGGTTAAAAAACCAGGGGTGGCCAGCGCCCCCTCAGCGCCGGCCAGTCACCCCTCGGCCTATCTCGTTCAAGCAGGAACCTTCAGTGATGAAAATAATGCAAGAACCCTTGCTGAGAAGATAAAAAAGCGGAATCTCCCGGTGAGGGTGCAGACGATTGAGACCTCCAATGGGAAGATCTACCGGGTGACGGTCGGCCCTGGATTTGATCATCAAAAAGCGGAGCAGGTCCAAAAGCAACTCTCGGAGCAAGATGGCGTTAAGGGAATGATCTTGCAGACCCATTGAAGATCTTAAAGCATGGTCGAGGCATCAAAAACCAAGGAACACACGGCTGATGATCCCGTTTAATTGGGTGGATGGGGTGATGATCGCCGTGATGGGGATCTCGGGTCTCGTGGGACTGTTTAGGGGGCTGGTCAAGGAAGTGGTGTCTTTGATGGCCTGGGGCGTTGCGATCTGGGCGGGGATTCGTTTCAGTCCAGCCCTAGCGGTTTCGCTTGAATCCATAATCCCCTCGCCGACGGCACGGGTTGCAGCAGCCTTTGGTCTTCTCTTTATCTTGACCTTGATTCTTGCGGGAATGCTCGGTTTTATCCTGACAAGGCTCCTTGAATCGACCGGACTTTCAGGGATTGATCGGCTCGCAGGCCTCCTCTTTGGGATCGCACGCGGCGCGCTTTTGATCACCGTATTGGTCTTCCTAGCGAGGACCACCCCACTCCCTAAGGAGCCGCTTTGGCAGTCATCACAGCTGATTCCCTTGTTCCAGAATATGGCGCTTTGGCTCGAATCCCATCTCCCCCCAGGATTCGTACCTAAGCTTGAACAACGAACTTCTTCTCACTGAACCAACGAGCCGCTATTGATATGTGTGGTATTGCAGGGATTGTCTCTTCAAGGGATGTGAATCAGGAGCTCTATGAGGCCCTGACCGTTCTTCAACACCGGGGCCAGGACGCCGCGGGTATTGTGACCTGTGAAGGTGACAAGTTTCATTTAAGAAAAGGCAGTGGCCTGGTTCGGGACGTCTTTCACACCCGACATATGGTGAACCTCAGAGGCAGCATGGGGATTGCCCATGTTCGTTACCCCACTGCGGGCTGTACCAGCACCGCGGAGGCACAACCTTTTTACGTCAATTCACCCTATGGCATCACGCTGGCGCACAATGGCAATCTGACCAATGCGGAAGCGCTCAAGAAGGAGCTCTTCCTGCAAGATCAGCGGCATCTCAATACGGATTCGGACTCTGAGGTCCTGTTGAATGTTTTTGCCCACGAACTGCATGAGATTGGGAAGCTTCGCATCACGCCGAGTGATGTGTTTAGAGCCGTGTCTGCTGTCCACCAGCGCTGTCGGGGTGCCTATTCTGTGGTGGCGATGATTACCGGTTTTGGCGTACTCGCCTTCCGCGACCCCCACGGAATTAGGCCCTTAGTCTATGGCGAGAGGAAGACCGATCAGGGGATGGATTATATGTTCGCCTCCGAGAGTGTGGCGCTTGATGTCCTTGGATTTACCACGGTTCGTAATGTCGCTCCTGGTGAAGCTATTTTTATCGAGCGGAATGGGACCCTCCATCATCAGCAGTGCGCCAAGGACACTCGCTTGTCACCCTGTATTTTCGAGTACGTCTACTTTGCCCGGCCCGATTCGATTCTTGACAATATCTCGGTCTACAAGGCACGGCGCCGGATGGGCGACAAACTCGCTGACAAGATCCAGAAGCTAAGACCCGATCATGACATTGATGTCGTGATTCCGATTCCCGACACCAGTCGGACCTCCGCTCTTCAGTTAGCCAACAAATTGGGTATCAAATTTCGGGAAGGTTTTATTAAAAACCGCTATATCGGCCGGACGTTCATCATGCCCGGGCAGCTCTTAAGGAAGAAATCGGTTCGCCAGAAGCTGAATGCCATCGGGATGGAATTTAAGGGACGCAATGTACTGTTGGTGGATGATTCGATTGTTCGTGGCACCACCTCTGAGCAGATCATTCAGATGGCTCGTGATGCGGGGGCGAACAAAGTCTATTTCGCCTCGGCCGCGCCACCGGTCCGTTACCCCAATGTTTACGGCATCGACATGCCGGCTGCCGAGGAATTGATTGCGCATGACCGCTCCGAGGCTGAAGTCGAAAAGGCCTTGGGTTGTGATTGGCTGATCTATCAAGATCTAAATGACCTGATTGCGGCGGTTCAGCGCGGCAACCCGGACATCAAGCAGTTTGATACGTCCTGTTTTGATGGACGTTATGTCACCGGTGATGTGAATCAGGCTTATCTCGATCGCTTGAGCGACCATCGCAATGATCGGGCTAAGCTGAAGCGAGAAGGGTCAGATAGCACGATCGGGCTCCACAACGCGGGATAGGAACGATAGCCATGGACGACATTGATTGGAGCGATTATCACCCTGAAACGAGAGCGATTCGGGCTGGACAACATAGGACGCCGGAAGGGGAGCATGCCGAGCCGATTTTCCCGACCTCAAGCTATGTCTTTCAATCTGCCGAGGAAGCTGCGCTGAGGTTCTCGGGTAAAACGCCCGGTAATATCTATTCAAGATTCACTAACCCCACGGTCAGGACCTTTGAGGAGCGCCTCGCGGCGCTTGAGGGAGGGGAGCGTTGTCTCGCCATGGCTTCTGGGATGGCGGCGATCGCGAGCATGGCCTTTGGCCTTCTTAAAGCCGGCGATCATGTCGTCTGCTCGAGGAGCGTGTTTGGTAATACCGTCCTTCTTTTTCAGAACTTCCTTGGGAAGTTCGGTGTTGAGACGACCTTTGTCAAGTTGACGGACCTCTCGGCCTGGGAGGCTGCGATGCGGCCCAATACGAGACTTTTAGTCCTTGAAACACCCTCAAATCCCCTGACCGAGATTGCGGATATTCGGCAGTTGGCGACCTTGGCCCATGATCATGGGGCTCTCCTCGCGGTCGATAATTGTTTTTGTACGCCCGCCCTCCAGCGACCCTTGGAGATGGGTGCCGACCTGATTATTCACTCGGCGACCAAATACCTCGATGGTCAAGGACGCTGTGTGGGGGGCGCCTTGGTGGGCAGTCACGAATTGCTGGAAAAGGGGATTTATCCCTTCTTGAGAACCGGTGGCCCTGCGATGAGTCCCTTTAATGCCTGGGTATTCCTAAAAGGCCTTGAAACGTTAAATCTTAGGATGCGCGCTCACAGCGAAAACGCTCAAAAACTGGCAGAATGGCTTAAAGAGCAATCCTTTGTCCGCAAAGTCTATTATCCAGGGCTCGATAGCCACCCCCAGGCGGCCTTGGCAAAAAGCCAGCAGTCCCAAGGCGGCGGGATCGTGAGCTTTGAGGTGGACGGCGGGCGGGAGGGCGCTTGGGCGATGATTGATCACACCAAGATGCTCTCGATTACGGCCAATCTGGGTGACGTCAAAACCACGATCACGCACCCTGCAACGACCACCCACGGTCGTCTCACCGATCCAGAGCGACAGGCCGCAGGCATCACCGAAGGACTAATTCGGATTGCAGTGGGTCTCGAGCACATGGATGATATTAAAAATGATTTGTTGCGTGGGCTTTAGCGGCTAAGCCTCGCGTAAACGAGTTTTAACTAATAATAAGACGTTATGAAAGTCACGATTTTTGGATCCGGCTATGTTGGCCTGGTGACGGGGGCTTGTCTTGCCGAAGTCGGCAACGACGTGGTGTGTGTGGATATTGATCAGGCGAAGATTGATCGTTTGAATCGGGGTGAAATCCCGATACACGAACCGGGCCTTGATCTCATGATTGCAGGCAATCGGGAGGCCGGTCGCCTTCATTTCACCACCGATATCGATGAAGGCGTTCGCCATGGCCTTTTTCAATTTATTGCCGTGGGCACACCACCGGATGAAGATGGCTCGGCGGATCTTCAGTACGTGACGGCCGTTGCCCGGAGTATCGGTGAGAGAATGAACGACTACCGGATCGTCGTTAATAAATCGACGGTGCCCGTCGGGACCGCAGATCGCGTCCGCTTGACGATCGAATCTGCGCTGTCGGATCGTCAGGCCAAGATCGAATTCGATGTCGTTTCTAATCCTGAGTTTCTCAAAGAAGGCGCGGCGATCGAAGATTTCATGAAACCCGATCGTATCGTGATTGGAACCGATAATCCAAGAACGACCGAACTTTTGAGGGCCCTTTACGCCCCCTTCAACCGTAATCATGATCGTCTGGTTTGCATGGATATCCGTTCAGCAGAACTCACCAAATATGCGGCCAATGCGATGCTGGCGACGAAGATCAGCTTTATGAATGAGCTGGCGAATTTGGCAGAACGTTTGGGGGCTGATATCGAGAAGGTTCGGGTCGGTATCGGCTCAGACCCAAGGATCGGCTATCACTTCATTTATCCCGGCTGTGGTTATGGGGGTTCCTGTTTCCCAAAGGACGTCAAGGCCTTAGAAAGAACCGCGCGCGATGTTGAGTACTCTGCTCAACTCTTAAAAGCCGTTGAGGATGTCAATCAGCGACAGAAACTCAGGCTTTTTGAGAAAGTCGTTGCTTATTTCAACGGGGATCTTGAAGGAAAAACCTTTGCCATCTGGGGTTTGGCCTTCAAGCCGAATACCGATGACATGCGAGAGGCCTCTAGCCGGACCCTGATTGAGCAGCTCCTTGGAAAGGGTGCAAGGGTCAGGGCCTTTGATCCGGTGGCGATGGAGGAGGCTCGGCGGATTTTTGTTGATCAGCCTGAACTCCAGCTGGTCAAAGGCCCTGAAGAGGCGCTGCAAGGAGCGGATGCGTTAGTGATTGTGACCGAATGGAATGTCTTTAGGAGTCCCGATTTCGATCTGATCAAGGCAACCCTCACCCATCCGGCGATCTTTGATGGTCGTAATCTCTATGATCCGGTCTCCCTGAAGGCGATGGGCTTTGAATATTTCGGAATTGGCCGCGGCGATTCCGTTCGGGTTCCCCTGAACGGATGACCGATCACAGAGCTAGAGGCTCAAGCGACCAGGAGGCTGAATGGGAGGCGATTCGAGCCCGCGGCAGGAACGCCTATATTTGGTCACACGGCGTTTTAAGGTGGGGGGGATTCATGTTGTTCTTTTCCCTTGGCGTCTTCCAGTACGCCCATTTCGGACATCCTTTCAGTCTTGAAGGCAATTGGAAGCTTCGTTTTATGGCGGCGCTTTTGACCTGGACGTTTGTGGGCTATGCCTACGGACGTTCTTCGTGGGCGAAAAAGTCTCGTGATGCTCAAGGGGATCGCTAGAGGGTTTTTAGCGGCCGGTTACTGATAGTGAAGACGAACCCTTGGGGCATCAAAAAGGGCATGGAGCTCTGAAATCAGAGGCTCCTCAGGGCGTATGCGCCAATCATCACCTAATTGCACCCGCGACATAGCCCCCTGGGTTCTGACATCGATGAACACCGGGCAGTGGCCGCCGAGATGGGGCTTTAGGGCTTCCTTGAGAGATTCAACGCGTTTGGGATCGATATCTCCTTCCGGCCACTGAATCAAAAGCCGCCGGGCAAACTGAGCCCTGGCCTCCCCGATGCTCATCAGGGTTTCTGCGCTTAATCGTAATTGACCCTGGAAGTCATCCCAGCCAAGGTGACCTTCAACCACCAAAAGGGCATCTTTGATGAGATGTTCGCGGTTTCTTGCGAGGGCTTCTGAAAAAACCGCGACTTCCATTCGACCGGTCCGGTCATCAAGGGTGAGAAAGGCCATTCTTTTGCCGGTTTTGCTTTGCCTCGTTCGAAGTTCGACGATAAGGCCTGCCACGATGACCTTGGTTTCTTGGCGACGCCCAAAGGAAGGTTCCTGTGATCCTGATCGGTCGTGCTTTTCAGCAAGAGGCCCTAAACGATCGGTGATAAAAGCCCTGATATCGTCCTCAAATCGCGTAATCGGGTGCCCGGTCAAGTAAAGACCCAAGGTCATTTTTTCTTGCGCAAGCCGTTCCTCTTCTGACCAGGGGGGAACCACTTGAGGGGCGCTCTTTAAGGGCGACACGGAGGGTTCTTCATGGAGCCCAAAGAGATCGCCTTGTCCCGTTTGGGCCATCACTCCATGCTGTTCAGCGGCCTTCAAGGCTTCACTGAGTTGAGTCATGTGATAGGCTCGATTGGGATCAATGCTATCGAGGGCGCCGGCTCTGATCAGCGCTTCAAGGACCCGCCTATTAGCTTTTCGGGTATCAATTCTCCGACAAAGATCATGGAGATCTTTAAACGGACCCTGCCGCTTTCTCTCCAAGAGAATCTCGCTGATGGCGTTTTCACCCACCCCTTTAATCGCCCCCAATCCGTACTGAATCGAACGATCTTCAAGCGATGAGAAGCGATACACCGAGCGGTTGATGTCGGGTGGATGAAGGTCGATCTTCATTTGGCGGCATTCCTCGATGAAGACCACGACCTTGTCAGTCTTATCCATGTCTGAGGACAAGACCGCAGCCATAAAATCGGATGGGAAGTGGGTCTTCAGCCAAGCCGTTTGATAAGAGACGAGGGCGTAGGCGGCGGAATGGGATTTATTGAAGCCGTAGCCGGCGAACTTTTCCATCAGGTCGAAGATATAGCCTGAGATTTTTTCTTGAATGCCAAGACCTGTGGCGCCTTCGATAAAGATCTCTCGCTGCTTCGCCATTTCTTCAGGCTTCTTTTTACCCATCGCCCGACGTAAAAGGTCCGCCCCACCGAGGGTATAGCCGGCCATGTCTTGGGCGATCTTCATGACCTGCTCCTGATAGACGATGACCCCATTGGTCGGCCTTAGGATCGGTTCCAAAATGGGATGAGGAAATTCAGCCTTCTGCTTTCCGTGTTTGACGTTGATATAGTCATCGACCATGCCGGATTGAAGGGGACCGGGTCTAAAGAGCGCGACGAGAGCGATGACGTCCTCAAAAGAATCGGGCCTGAGACGTTTGATGAGATCTTTCATCCCTCGAGATTCCAGCTGAAAGACCGCCGTGGTTTGACAGCTTCTCAGAAGTTCAAAGGTGGGTTCATCATCCAGCGGGATCAGACTGATATCAACGGGAGGTTCCCCCTTGATCGCTCGCTCTCGGTTAATGGTTTCAAGCGCCCAGTCAATAATCGTCAGGGTGCGAAGCCCCAAAAAGTCGAATTTCACGAGACCCACCGCCTCGACATCATCTTTGTCGAATTGGGTCACAAGATTGGCGCCGCCGGCTTCGCAATAAAGCGGGCTGAAATCGGTCAGATCGGAGGGGGCGATGACCACGCCGCCCGCATGTTTTCCAGCGTTTCGGACCAAGCCTTCGAGGGATTGAGCGAGGTCGATGAGTGCGTGCACCTCTTCATCCGCCTCATAGAGCTTTTTGAGATCCTCGCTTTCTTTGAGCGCCTTATCGAGGGTCATGCCGAGTTCAAAGGGGATGAGTTTTGCGATGCGGTCCACAAATCCATAAGGATGCCCAAGAACTCGCCCGACATCGCGCACCACGGCCTTAGCCGCCATGCTGCCATAGGTGATAATCTGGGAGACCCGATGGCGGCCATAGGTTCGTGCGACATAATCGATGACTTCGTCACGTCGCTCCATGCAGAAATCAACGTCAAAGTCGGGCATCGAGACCCGCTCTGGATTCAAGAAGCGTTCAAACAGAAGTTCAAATTCAATGGGATCCAGATCGGTGATTTTGAGAGCGTAGGCGACCAGTGATCCTGCTCCGGAGCCTCGGCCTGGACCGACGGGAATGCCTTGCTGCTTCGCCCACTGGATAAAGTCGGCAACAATGAGAAAGTAGCCTGGAAACCCCATTTGGTTGATGACGTCGATTTCAAGCTCAAGGCGGTCTTGATAGGCGGTCAGCCGCTCAAGAGGGCTTCCTGCTCCGACCGGTGGGCGGATCTTCATCCGCTCTTGGAGCCCCTCCCTTGAGACCTTTGCAAAATAATGGTGGGTCGTCATCCCCTCTGGAATCGGGAATTGCGGTAGAAAATTTTCTCCAAGGGTCAGTTTAAGATTGCACCGTTTAGCGATCTCGACACTGTTTTCAAGGGCCTCAGGAAGGTCTTTAAAAAGCACTTCCATTTGTTCCGGGGTTTTAAGGTACTGTTGGTCGGTATAGTCCTTCGGGCGTCTTGGATCATCAAGCACCCGACCTTGATGGATACAGACCCTTGCCTCATGCGCCTCAAATTCATCCGGGGTCAAAAAGCGGACATCCTGAGTGGCGACCAGAGGCACCCCAAAGGTCAATGAAAGATGAAGGGCACCTGCAATATAGGTTTCTTCTTGGGATCGCCCCGTGCGTTGGATGTCGAGATAAAAACGGTCACCTAAAAGCCCTTGCCAGTATTGCGTCAGCCGTTCGGCTTCCTGCAATTTGCCGCTGAGAAGGGCTCTTCCAATCTGACCCTGACGAGCGCCAGAAAGGAGCAGTAGCCCTTCATTTTCCTGCTCCAGCCATTCGGTCATGATCTGGGGGATGCCCTGATGCTGATTTTCGCGATAGGCTCTCGAGATGAGCCGGGTCAAGGTGGTATATCCTTGATTATTTTGAACCAAGAGGGTTGCGGTTGTTGGTTGACTAGGATCAAGAGGATTCATGATCATGACATCAGCGCCTGCAATCGGTTTGATACCCGAAGCTTGGGCTGCGCTATAGAACTTCACCAGGGCGAAAAGATTGACGTGGTCCGTGACGGCGACGGCCGGTGCCCCCATGGTCGCGGTGGCCTTTGTCAGCGCTTTGACGTCAATGAGGCCATCGATCAGTGAATATTCCGTATGGAGCCGGAGATGGACGAAGCGTGGGGTAGCCATCGGTCTTGTCTTAATCTCCCATCGCCGTGAGACACAGATCAAGGCCCTTATCCCAAGTGGGCAGGGCGATGCCGAATGCTGCCCTCAATTTCTGAGTTCCAAGGACCGCATGAGCGGGTCGCCTGGCCGCCGTTGGATATTGTGCGGTGGTAATGGCGCTTAAAGTGGCGCACGCCTCGGGTAGATATCCTCTTTCAATCCCAAGCTTACGGATGGCTTCTGCAAAGCCGTACCAAGTGGTCTCACCGCCAGCGGTCAAATGATAGGTTCCTTGGCGATGGCCCAATTGAAGGCGGCCTTCATGGATGCATTGCGAGAGGGCGAGGGTGGTCGCTTCTGCGATCAGGCGGCACCAGGTCGGGGCGCCCCTCTGGTCATCCACGATCGATAGAACCTCCCTTTCCTTCATGAGCCGCAGCATGGTCAGGAGAAAGTTTTGACCTCGCCTGCCATAGACCCAGGCGGTCCTAAAAATAAGATGAGGAATCCCGGCATCTCTTAAGGCGATTTCACCCTGAAGCTTACTGTGGCCATAGACACTTAGAGGTCCGGTGGGATCGTCTTCGAGATAGGCGTGACTTGATTGGCCATCAAACACGTAGTCGGTTGAATAGTGGACGATGGGGATTTTGAGCCCCTTAGCCTCTTGCGCCAGCTGCGCGACGGCCTCGGCATTGATGCGATAGGCGAGATCCTGCTGGGATTCCGCGTTGTCGACGGCGGTATAGGCCGCGGCATTGACGATGAGGTCTGGTTTGAGGGCGCGAACGATGGCGCTGACGCCTTTGGGGTCCAGAAGGTCAAGGGGGATGTGGCTCTGGCGTCCAAGTGCAGTCACTGAGCCAAGACATGCGAGCGTCCTCTCCAGTTCGAAGGCGAGCTGCCCTTCCTGGCCAATGAGGAGAATCTCCATCGTCACCAAAGGCCGAGCGATGAGGGGGAAAAGGCATGGAGGGGCTGTCCTTCAAGGTCCTTAGAAGACAGCTCAGGGTCCTTGATCGGCCAGGCGATATCGAGGTCCGGATCATTCCACTGGATACAGTGTTCAGAGTCTGGATGATAGAAATCGGTGCACTTGTAAGCGAATAAGGCCATGTCGCTGGTCACGCAAAAACCATGCGCAAATCCTTCTGGAACAAAGAGCTGGTGATGGTTTTCGCTGGAGAGAGTGGCGCCATACCATTGACCAAACGTTGGAGAATCGCTCCGAACATCGACGGCCACATCAAAGACTTCCCCTTGAAGGACGTAAACCAGCTTCCCTTGAGGTCTCGGGTTTTGAAAATGAAGCCCCCTCAGAATCCCTTTCCGGGACCAGGAGAGGTTGTCTTGGACAAAATGACGATCAAGGCCTTCTTCGGTGTAGCGTCTAAGATTCCAGGTTTCCTGAAAAAAGCCTCGGCGATCGCCAAAGACATCCGGTTTGATCAGGAGTAGTCCTGAAAGAGGGGTTGTTTCAATGATCAATGGGGCCGCCCCATGACCAGAAGTCTTAGAAGATAGGCGCCGTAATGACTCTTTTTGAGGGGTTCGGCTTGAGCGGCCAATTGTTCAGAGGAGATCCAGCCTTGACTCCAGGCAATTTCCTCAGGGCAACTGATCTTAAGGCCTTGTCTCTCTTCAATGGTCTGAATGAAGTTTGAGGCCTGCAAGAGAGAATCGTGAGTGCCGGTATCCAGCCAGGCGATACCGCGTCCCAGCTTTTCGACTCGGAGTTGATCCTTTTGAAGATAGAGCTTATTGATATCGGTGATTTCAAGTTCGCCACGGATGCCTGGTTTTAGGTCTCGTGCCATATCGATGACCTGGTTGTCATAAAAATAAAGGCCCGTGACCGCATAGTTGGATTTGGGTTCTTTGGGTTTTTCAACGAGCCCGATGACGCGGCCTTCGGCATCAAACTCTGCAACCCCGTAGCGTTCTGGATCATGGACCCAGTAGCCGAAGACCGTCGCGCCTTCCGTTCTCAAGGCGGCCTGTTTAAGGTTTTCCGGCAGGCCGTGGCCATAGAAAATATTGTCACCCAAGATCAGGCAGGAGGGGTCTCCACCGATAAAATCCCGCCCGATCACAAACGCTTGAGCCAGGCCTTCGGGTTTCGGTTGTTGGGCATAGTGGAGTGACATCCCCCACTGGCTGCCATCACCTAATAGACGCTCAAACATCGGCGCTTCATGGGGTGTGGTGATGATCAGCACCTCCCGAATTCCAGCCAACATGAGGACCGAGAGGGGGTAATAGATCATCGGCTTGTCATAGATCGGCAGCAACTGTTTGCTGGTCACATGGGTCAAGGGATGTAGCCTTGTTCCAGATCCTCCCGCGAGGATGATGCCTTTGGTTTTTTGCATAAAGCGCTTCGATCGCCGATATAAGTTTAAGTCACTAATTTTTTAGAGCGGGTCCCCATCGCTGCCCAGCCTTTCGCCTCGGTAGCTGCCATCCATCACCCGTTGGCACCAGACTTGGTTTTCAAGGTACCAAGTGACGGTTTTCCGAAGGCCCGTTTCAAAGGTCTCCTGAGGCCTGAAGCCCAGTTCCGTTTTGATTTTGGTGGCATCAATGGCATAGCGAAGATCATGGCCTGGACGATCGCTGACATAAGTGATCAGGCTTCGGTGAGGCTGATGGGCGGCATTGGGGCGGAGCTCATCGAGGAGGTCACATAGGGTGTGAACCACTTCAAGGTTGGTTTTTTCATTGTTGCCGCCGATGTTGTAGACCTCCCCAGGGGTTCCGGCTTCAAGCACGTGCTCAATGGCCTTGCAATGGTCTTCCACATAGAGCCAATCGCGAACGTTAAGACCATTGCCATAAATCGGCAGGGGTTTTCCAGCGAGGGCATTATGAATGATCAGTGGGATCAGCTTTTCAGGGAATTGGAAGGGTCCGTAGTTATTGGAGCAGTTCGTCGTTAAGACCGGTAAACCATAGGTATGGAAATAGGCCCTAACGAGATGGTCTGAACTGGCTTTAGACGCAGAGTAGGGCGAATTGGGCTGATAGGCGGTCGTTTCGGTAAATTGTCCAGTCTCCCCGAGGCTCCCATAGACCTCATCGGTGGACACGTGGAGGAAACGAAATTCTTTTTGCTGGGCTTCATCAAGGCCGCGCCAGTACTTCCGGGCCGACTCAAGAAGATAAAAAGTGCCAAGGACGTTAGTCTGAATGAAGGCCTCAGGCGAATCGATGGAGCGATCGACGTGGCTTTCGGCGGCAAAATTGATGATGGCCGAGGGCTGGTGGCGGTTCAGAAGGTAATCCACTAGGGCGCTATCACCGATCGATCCTAAGACAAATTCAAGCTTCGGATCATCTTCGACGGCATCAAGGGTATCGAGATTGCCCGCGTAGGTGAGGGCGTCGAGATTGATGACGTGGACGCCCCCTTGGGTGATCTGACGGATCACGAAGTTACCACCAATGAAGCCGGCTCCGCCGGTCACCAAAATGGTTTTATGGTTGTGGTTCAGCACCGAATGAATCTCCCAAGGCCTATCTTTTATCAGGGGGCCATTCTACCCGACATTCTAGTATGGGGAGCTTTGCACTTAGTCGAGAATACGCCTTCGGTCTCACCTTTAGGAACGACGGCTCATCATGCCTTTCGATGGGTTATAGCCCCAAATGGCCATCCCTAAAAAAAAGAGAAGACTGAACAGGGTGATCAGCGCCGCTTGGAGGTTGAATTGCCCATAAAGGGCAAAACGGATCAGCTCTACCGCGGCGGTGAAGGGGTTGTAGCCCGCAAGGAGAGCGAGTGTTGGGTTTGACTCCTTTATTCGCCAGAGAGGATAAAGGGCGCTCGACAAGAAAAACATCGGGAAGATCACGAAATTCATCACCCCGGCAAAGTTTTCTAATTGCTTAATAAAGGACGACAGCAACAGCCCCAGGGCGCCCAACATGAGTCCTGAGAGGATGAGGGCCGGCAGGACGGTGAGGAAACCGAGGGCAGGTATTTCGATGCCGTAGGCGGCGGCGATCAGGAGAAACACGATGGCCTGAATCACTGAGATGAGAACGCCTGCTAACAGTTTGCTGGTCAGAAGAAAGCTTCGTGGCAAGGGGCTGACCAGTAGGGTTTTCATGCTGCCCATTTCGCGATCATAGACCATCGATAGGGAGCTTTGCATTCCGTTGAATAATTGCACCATCCCTAAAAGCCCGGGGGTAATGTAAACCTCATAAAGAACGTAGGTTTCATAGGGAGGGATGATGGCGACCCCAAGGGTGGATCTAAAGCCGGCGGCGAAAATAAAGAGCCACAGGAGCGGGCGAACCAAGGCTGAAATAAAACGCTCGCGCTGATGCACGAAGCGGAGGCATTCACGGCTCATGATGCCGATCAAAGCCCTCAGTGCATGCATCATCATAACGCGCGCTCCTGGCGTCCAGTCAGTTGGGCAAAGGCCGCTTCGATGGTTTCGTGGCCGGTTTGATCGAGGACGTCATTCACCTCGCCTGTGGCCTTCAATTGGCCCTGGTGGAGAATAATGAGATGATCCTTGGGGGCGATTTCATCGATGAGATGGGTGGCCCAGAGAACCGCCAGCTGTCGCTCTCGGCAAAGGCTATGGATATGATCGACCAGCGCTTTTCGGCTGGGAACATCAAGGCCTACGGTCGGTTCATCCAGGAGCAGTAGCCTTGGTCGGTGGAGTAAGGCTCTTGCAATCTCCACCCGTCTTCGGTGGCCACCGTTCAGTTGTCGTGTCTTTTCTTGCGCCCGCTCGAGCATCCCAAAACGGGTCAGTTCCTCTTCGATTCGATGCTCGGCCTCCCGGCGTTTAATGCCGTGCAGTGCCGCGTGATAAAGGAGGTTTTGGCGAACGCTAAGATCAAGATCCAGCGTTGATTGCTGGAACACCACCCCCAGAGCCTTTAGGGCCTTGAGTGGTTTTAGCCGGATATCCTGTCCATCGATGGTGATGGACCCTGACGGGGCATCGTAGAGATGAGTGATCAGCGAAAAGAGGGTCGATTTGCCCGCGCCGTTGGGTCCCAGAAGGATGGCGCATTGACCTTCCTTGACAGTGAATGAAACCCGATCCAACGCCTTTTTGGGGCCGTAGGTATAGCTGATCTTATCAATGCTGAGAATGGCGCGATGACTCATGGTGCGATGGCAATGCCCCAGGGGGATTGGCCAACGGCAACCGACTTGGTGACCTTGCGTTTTTCAAGATCAATGATCGAGATGTCGTTGCTGATCCCGTTGGTGGTGGATAGAAAACGCTGATCCGGCGTAAAGGCCAGTTGCCAGACCCTTTGGCCGACCAGAAGATAGTCCAGCACTTGGTAGGTTTTGGCGTCAATGACGGCCACTCGGTTCGAGGGGCCTAAGGCGACATAGGCACGCTGGCGTTTTTGATCGATCTGGATGCCGACAGGCTGGATTTTTTCCATGGTCACCCCGGGGATCTTAAAATGGATCTTGGTGATCATCTGGTGGGTGGTGGTATCAAGAACGGTGACCGTTCCCGCCATTTCGGAGCTGACCCACAGTTCCTGATGATCTTCGGTAAAAGCACACGCCCGTGGTCGAGGGTCCACCAGGGTGTTATCCAAGATCGACAGCGATTTCCGATCGATCCAATGGACCATATTCGTCGTTTCACTGGTACTCGCGATGAGGGCGCCATCGGAGCTGATGGCGATGCCCTCAGGTTCAATCCCGACCGGGATGGATTTTACCTTTTTGAAGGTTTTAAGATCGATTACCGTGATTTGGTTATCGTTTTCATTGGAAGCGATCAGCCATTCGCCGAGAGGATCAACCACAAAGGTCTCGGGGTCCTTGCCGGAAGCAAGCTGGCCCTTGACCTGATGGGTCTTGGCATCAAAGACCTTGATGACATCGTCATCAGACACCGCCACAAAGAGCGATTGATGATCAGGACTTAAAGCGATGCCGCGGGGCCTTTGTCCGACCTTGAAGGTGCCCTCGAGTTTTCCTTCGGGCAGTTGGACCATGGCGACGGCGTGATCTTTTTCAAGGCTCACAAAGGCCGTTTCGGCCAGCGCCGCTCTCTGCTCACTCGCGATGAGGATCACCATGGATATGACACGAACGTTCATGGGGTCAGCACATTAGAAGGTCGGGAGGTTCATTATCCCGATGATGGGGCCAAAGGCCAAACCTTTGGTGTTGATTGTTGTTGATCACGAAACAAACCACTCAAAACCCGGGGTTTTGAGTGACAAAAACCAGCACGATCGCCATAATTACAGTCTTTGCCTTATTGACTGAATCATGTGGTTCAAAAACCTCGTCTTGCTTCGTCTTCAAGAACCCTTCACGCTCGATGCCGCAGCCTTTGAAACGCACCTAAAAGCGCGTGCCTTCACCGCGTGCGGCGTCCTCGAATCCTTTAGTGATGGGTGGTGTTCGCCCATTCCTCTCGAGCATGCGCCTTTAGTGCATCAGGGGGGGACCGACTTCCTTTTCTGTCTCAAGCGGGAAGAGCGGATTCTTCCAAGCGGTGCGGTCAATGAACAGGTCCAAGAGCGTATTGCTGAGGTGGAGTCTCGAGAAGCCCGCTCCCTGCGGAAGAAGGAACGCGAGGCGGTTCGTGACGAGGTGCTTCATGACATGATGCCCCGCGCCTTTACTCAAAGCAGAAGGACCTACGGCTATCTCGATACCCGCAATGGCTGGCTGGTGGTGGATGCCGCGAGTCCTAAGAAGGCGGAGGACTTTGTCGCGGTCCTTCGGCAGACGCTCGATGGTTTCCCGGTGCGTCCGATTGCTCCTGTCGAGCCGCCACCCGGTGTCATGACGCGCTGGGTTGCGGGAGGCCTTCTGCCAGAGGAGGTCATCCTTGAAAGCGAATGTGAGCTGAAATCGCCTGAAGAGGATGGCAGCATCGTGCGTTGCCGTCGACAGGATCTTGATGCCCCTGAGATTCGTCATCACATCGAGGCGGGCAAAGAGGTCATCAAGCTGGCCTTTAGCTGGAATGATCGTTTCTCTCTAGTCCTCGATGAACACCTTACCATTCGGCGGCTTCGGTTTCTCGATACGCTTCAGGAGGCTCGGGCCGAGGTGGCCTCGGAGGACGTGGCCGCCCAATTCGATGGTGATTTTGCCATCATGCGGCTCGAAATAGCTGCCTTCATTCCAGTTTTGTTGAATTGGTTCGGCGGAGAAAAAAAGCCGCAGGCCGCCTAAGATCAGGTTTTAGTTATGCGATTCACTCTTCATTCCTCCTCTTTGTTCAGATCTCTCCAGAGCGTGGTCATCGCCTCTGTGATGGTCTTCACCTCGATGGTACCGGCCCAGGCTGAGTCGTTTCATGCGCCAGCCCCTGGGGATGACCTGATTGGGGGGATCCGGCATACCCGAGCCCATCAGGAAGATACGCTGATCGATATAGCTCGCCGCTTTAGTGTCGGTCAGGAAGAGATGACTATGGCCAATCCGACGGTGGATCGTTGGTTGCCGAAGGAGGGCACTCAGGTTTTGATTCCACAGCAATACATTCTGCCTAATGCGCCACGGGCAGGGATTGTGGTCAATATTCCGGAGATGAGGCTCTACTATTTCCCCATCAAGCCGGCCCCCATCCCGGCTCGAAAGCCGG
>RFVA01000151.1 GCA_009922685.1 Gammaproteobacteria bacterium
ACATAATCGTTCTCCGAATTCAGTTTGGGGCCAGGGTTTCGTGGGCCTTCACTTAAAGAAGGGCAGGAAGATTCCATGAGGGGCTAGCCGATCAGGGTTTGCCAAAGGTCCATGACCCGGGCGCGTTGCGCCCAGTATTCGGTTGCCGGGACGGAGGTGGGCACATCCTCGAGCGCCAAGCGATGCACGCGACGTCGAAAGGTGCAGTAGGTCTCCTTCAGGAACTGAGCGTCGCCCTGGCTCAGGAATCCTGATGCCGCGAGACGTTCCAGAAGGCGCACTACATCCGTCCACTCGGTCAGATCCGGATCCAAGTGGGCCTTTGATAGAACGCCAAATTGTACAAGAAACTCGATATCCACGATACCGCCGGCATCGTGCTTCAAATGAAAGCGAAGGGGATCATGGAGGCTTTGAGAGGCCCGCATTTTTTCCCGCATCGTTTTGATGTCTTCCTTCAGGGCATCGATGGCTCGTGGGCGCCTCAAGGATGTGTGCCGAATGCGCTCGAAGGCCTCTCTCACCGAGGGGTCGCCACTGATGAAGCGTGCCTTGACCAAGGCTTGCTGTTCCCACGTCCAGGCGGTTTCCATCTGGTAGCTTTCGAAGGCTTCAAGGCGGCTGACTAGAAGGCCTGAGTTTCCGGAGGGGCGGAGCCTCAAATCGGTCTCATAGAGGATGCCTGATGGGGTATTGGTGGAGACCAGATGAATGATGCGCTTCGCTAGACGAGCAAAAAATTCGGCGAGGCTCTTGGGGTTTTCGCCTTGGGTCATGGACAGCCCATCGCCCTGATAGAGAAAGACGAGATCGAGATCAGAGCCATAGCCCAGCTCAAGGCCCCCCAGTTTGCCATAGGCAATGACGCCAAAGCCGGCATTCAAGATCGTGGTAGCGCCCATCGGGAGACCGTACTGATGGACCGTGCTCCGAAAGGCTTCGATGAGGCAACGCTTTAGAAGGGTTTCCGCGATAAAGGTTAAGTCGTCGCTGACCACCATCAGGGGTAAGAGGCCAAAAAGATCTGCGGCGGCGACTCGAAGGACATTCGCTTGTTTAAATTCCCGAAGCACCCGCATGAGCGCCTCAATGTCTTGAGGGTCAATGTCCCCTATTTTTCGGTTCAGATCCTCATGAAGCTCTTCAGGCGTCAATGGCTGCAGAAAGAACAAGCGCCGAAGCTCCTTTTGGCCACCCGGCAAGAGTTTCTGAATGATCGGACGGTGTCCAAAGGACTCAAGGCTCAGAGCGACGGCCTCTGAAGGCTTAAAGCCATACGCGAGGAGTGATCGGGTGAGATCGTCTTTATGGGCCCCCAGAAGATCAGGGCTATCAAGCTCATCCGGCTCCCCAATCACCTCCCTAAAAATCCCGTGGACCGCCTCTCGAGTGGCATCCAATGACCGTTTGAAGGTCTCAAAGTTGGGGTGTCCAAGGACCACCGCCAAGGCTTCCCGTGCGATCTCATCCACAGGGAGGTCGTGGGTTTGTTCGTCCGCGCGTTGCTGCAGACGATTCTCGACTCGCCGAAGAGTCGTATAGGCGCTCATCAGGGTGTTGACGACGTCCTGGCTGAGAAGGCCCAGAGCGCTCAGTGCCGGAAGAACCTTCTGAACCTCCCGCTGTTGGAGGATTTTGACCTGACCGCCACGGATCAACTGAAAGGCCTGTGCGATGAATTCGATTTCGCGAATCCCTCCGGGTCCGAGTTTGACGTTGTCTTTGCGGTCCTTCCGGCGGAGTTCCTGGCTGATCTTGTGCTTAATATCTCGGAGCTCTCCCAGCGCTCGAAAATCCAAATAACGGCGGTAGACAAATGGTTTAAGGAAAGCTTCAAGGTCATGTCCGCCCTGAAGATCGCCGGCAATGGTTCTGGCCTTGACCATCGCATAACGCTCCCACTCCCGAGCCTGACTTTGGTAGTAGGCCTCTAAGGCTTCAAAGCTCATGACCAAGGGTCCTGAATCTCCAAAGGGCCTAAGACGCGTATCGACTCTGAAGACAAAGCCGTCTTCCGTAGGGGCATCCAGTACCTTGACGAGGCGTTGTGCGAGGCGGGTGTAAAATTCACCATAGCTGGTTTGTTTTCGGTCATCGAGCGATCCATTCCTGCGAAAGGCAAAGATCAAATCGATGTCGGAGGAAAAATTGAGTTCAAAGGCGCCGAGTTTTCCCATCCCAAGAACGATGAGGTTCTGCGGCTCGCCGCGCTCATTCAAGGGAGTTCCGAAACGTTCGACGGCAAAGGCAAAGAGTTGCTCGAGGGTCTGACTGACAATCTCCTCGGCGAGGTTTGTGAGGTCGCTTAGGGTCTCTTCAAGAGAAGCCCCGTTCATGATGTCACGCCAGGCGATCCTCACCATCTCCTGGTTTCTGAAGGATCGAAGAGCAGCCATCAGGCTGGTTTCATCGGTGGTTCCTTTGAGGGCTGATGACAACAAAGCCCTACATTCACCCTCGTTCGGGGCTCTCAACAGCCGACCACTCGCCATGAGATCAAAAAGGAGATCCGGCCTTCGGGTGCACTGTTCGGCAACAAAGGGGCTGAACCCCAAAATCTTTTTGGCAGAGGCTCTTTGAGGCTCATCAAACGCTCCGATCCGATCGGCGCCGGCCTGTTCGAGAAAGCGTTGCCAGCGTCCTTCCATCAGGGCGCTTAAGGCGTCTGAAAGGGGCGGCATCGCTTTTGGATGGACGATGTCCTTGGCCATATCCTTTTTACTTGAAAGAGGGCGTAAATAGACCAAAAAAATCGGATCGGGTGGTGGTCCCGTTCCGGGCATCTTTCAAGATCGTCTTCAGCTCTTCTTTGAGTCGGGTATCTGAGACCCTCAGGGTCGGCCGAATAGGTGCCCGCTCCGCTTGCTCAAGATAGGGAATCGCCTTCAGTCTCTCGCCTTCCTCAAGGAGAAAGTCGCCATAGAAAAAATTGGTGTCGATGCCTTCGGGATACCTTCTGACCCCGGATTCGAAAAGCGCTCTTGCCCTCTTTTTGTCGCCATAGAGGAGAGGCCAGCCTGGAAGTCTGCGATATAGGTTCCCCAGCGTGACATAGGCCGCCCCTTCGAGGGCCAAAGGATCCATGGCAATGGCTTTTTGAAGGAGATCGCGGGAGGTTTCTAGGAGCTCGAGGGTATCCAGCCCTAAGGCCGATGCACTGTAGGTGCAGAGAATGATCGCTTCGAC
>RFVA01000152.1 GCA_009922685.1 Gammaproteobacteria bacterium
GGCAGGGGGGGAGTTGGTTGCAAGCGTCACCTTTGAAAGTTCAGAGTCATTGGGGCTTGAAGTAGGGACCCCTGTAACGGCCATTTTTAAAGCCAATTCCGTTATTCTAGGGGTCAGAAGCTGAGCGTTCCCTTCAAGGCACAACCGGAGATGATCTTTACCTTAAACGTGCTCAGCATTACCGGGATACCACGGTGAATTACGAAGAGATGTCTGCAAAAAGAAATGCTGCAAGATGGATCAACTGATATGTATGACCGCCTGTCAACGAGTGTTAGCTCATCTTTCTATCAATCACGTCTTGCAGTGCATGAGGGGCAGAACGGACGGCTTCTCGACGGTTGACACTCTGATATGCGCGGGTTGGATACCGCATGACAATGTTTCGTCGGGGAGCTGTCTCGCTCTAGGATCGAGGGTCAATCTGTTTCTAGCTGCCTCATAGTTGAACCGAGAGTTCTCCCACCGTTGCCCGATCTGCCTCTCATGCACTGCATGCCGATTTCCCCTATGCCGCCTTAGGACTAGGGTAGGCCTGTCCCACTGCCCAGATAAACCCGGCGAGTTCCCGGGCCACAGCCGTACAGGTTTGCACCTTGAGTTTCCCTCTGGAGTCCAGAGCAGTGTATTTTCCGCAAAGCCTGACCTGGGCTTTCCAGGAAATTTCCTGAACCGCCTCACTGACCAGGCCCGCGCGTTTTTCGATCGTGCGCGTCTTTCGAGCCGGGTGCCGGTAAGTCCACGCCGATTCGACCAGGACCCGCCTCACATGCCCATTACCGGTTTTGGTGATCCCGCCCCGTGTTCTGTTGCCTCCGCTGGAATATTCACTGGGGACCAACCCAAGATACGCCATCAGCTGAGGTGCGCTTTCAAACCGGCGAAGATCACCCAACTCCGCAACGATCGTTACGGCCGTCAGACGATTCACGCCTCGCAGCGACATCAGCCCTTCGATCACTTCCTTGAAAACTGACTCTTCGGCCATCTTCTCAATCTGCCGATCAAAGACATCCACCCTCAGATTGAGAGACTTGATCGCATTGAGATATTCCTCGAAGACAATCTGCTGGCTGGCATGGGTAAATTTCTGATCCGCAAGCCACCCATAATGCGCCTTAGTCCAATAACTCTTCCCGCCGTACCTTCGGCCATGTCGAAGCAGGAAGGCCAACAAAATTTGCTTTGACTGACGCTGCAGACGCTTCATATCTTCGCGTCCACGCGTCAGGTCCCTCAGGGCCTCCTGCGCATCGTCAGCGATCACCTACCTTCCTCGGAATCAGAGACGTTGCAACGACCAGGCAGTCCCAGCCAAGGTTAAGCAACTGACGATGGATGCCAAAACCACAGGGCCCTGCCTCGTAGCAGAAGAAGAGCCCACCCTTCTTGGGCTTGAGCTTGTCACACAGCGTCCTGATGGCCTCGGGGGTATTCTTGATTTCACCGTAATAACGAACCTCAACACCCTCCACCTCGGCGATAGAAACCGCGATGGTTTCCTTGTGTACGTCCAAGCCGACGAATTTGCTACCATCATTCATGACCTGCCTCCTCAATTGTGGCTCTGAGCCTGTGGTTTAACGAGCTTCAAGCTTAACCCACGTAACTTGAGGTCCGGCAGGTCATCCATATTGTCTAGACCAAAAACGCATCATTTTTGACTGACAGAAAGTGAAGGGAAGGGAAGACCGTAGATGAGCATTGGGTTGCTGCTGCGATCTTTTTTTGTCTGAAGGGTAGAAAACCATCAAAACTGATGACGACCTTGCTTCTGGAGTCTGCTACAAGAGTAGATGTACTTATTCATGATTCCTGAGTAAGGTCTTATTGGTTTTTCTAAAATGAGGTGTGGAGATGAAAAATATTATCTATTCGCTGCTGATGGTGGGTTTCCTACTTGGGGTGCAAATCGCTCCAGCAGGTGCGGTAACTGTCGCCATCAATAACTATCAGGGTGCCTGGGTTGGAACGACGACCTATGATGCAGGTAATATCGTCACTTATAACAACCAGACCTTTCTGTCGCTTCTGGCATCCAATTTGAACAAGACACCGGGTGCATCGGCATCGGCAACCTATTGGCAGTTGCTGGGTAGCAATGTCGCAGGACCGACAGGGGCAACAGGACCAGTGGGTCCGACAGGTCCGCAGGGTTTAGCAGGACCGATTGGTGCGACAGGTGCAGTGGGGGCAAAAGGAGCAACGGGTGCGACAGGAACCTTTCAATCCGGGACTGCAATTGGAAGTATTCTATATTGGAATGGTACTGCATGGGTGGAGGTTATTCCGCCACTGAACGCTCAGGGACAACCGATACCTAGATTCCAGATGTGCGCTAATGGGAAACCAGGTTGGGTTTGTGCGCCATACAAGGTTGGTGATATAGGACCTGCTGGAGGGGTTGTGTTCTATGTTACTAAGGATGGGATGCATGGACTTGAGTCGGCGCCTCAGGATATTTCCATATCGCCAAGTCAAGGTTGGGGTTGTAAAGGCACTAGCGTTAATACATCAATGGATGTTGGAAGAGGTGCCTCTAACACAAAACAAATAATAACTTCATGCCCATCACTTATATCATCTGCAGGAATAGCAGCAAGGTATGCAATGGCATATTCATTGAATGGATACAATGATTGGTATCTGCCATCTATAAATGAACTAACTATTCTTTATAATAACAGCAACATAGTCGGTGGGGTTGTTCCTGGTTTCATCGGAACGCAATATTGGAGTTCATCTCAATACGATTCAAAGATGGTTTGGTACTTTGCTTTTGGTACAGGAAATAGTTATGCAACTGCGGATAAAAGCGATGCTGGACTATGGATAAGACCAATAAGATCATTCTAAAATCAATCGAAAACTAGAGCGGTTACCAACAGCACCAAGGGATCTGATTGGTGCGGTTGATCGGTTCTCTTCCGTTTTGTGTGGGAAGACGGTTCATACCGTCACCGGATTTTGGAAGGGGTTAGCCGGCAGGTTTGAAAGCTTGCCTGTGGTCAGAAAGATGATGTTGGTCAGGCTGCGTAGCGATTTGAATCCTCTTGCTCTGACGATAGCCGCTTGAATTTGACTGTTGATGTTTTCGGCTACGGCATTGCTTGCACCGAGACGATAGGCCGCAAGGATTCCTGGTAGATGAGACGTCAAGGTCTTACTCAGGCGCTTAAAGGGTTC
>RFVA01000153.1 GCA_009922685.1 Gammaproteobacteria bacterium
CAGAAGGCGGTGGAACTCGGGGTGACCATGATCACGCCCCTTGAGACCGATCACTGCGTGGTCCGTCTTGATGAGAGCAAAAGAATCTCTCGCCATCAGCACTGGCTCCGCGTCGCCATCAGCGCCTGTGAGCAATCAGGCCGCAACGTGGTTCCAAGGATTGAAAAACCTAGACCCTTTTACGAGTGGCTTGTTGAGAGTGAAGGAAACCGTCTGATTCTGGACCCAAAGGGCTTGAAGAGCCTTGATCAGCTTGCACCGCCAACCGATGGCATCACCTTTATCTCAGGCCCTGAAGGGGGCTTTTCAGAGGAGGAACGGGCCACCGCGATCAATAAGGGCTGTCTCCCCATCCGGCTTGGGCCTAGAATCTTGAGAACTGAAACCGCGGTTTTGGCTATTCTCTCAGCCGCACAAATACTCTGGGGTGATTGGCAATAATGTCATCTTAGGGAAAGAACGCGTGCGGAATCCACCACTTTTTCACTAATCCCTAAAGTTAGTGAACTGCAGCGGCAAATCAAGCTCCGCCTTTTTGAGAAGCGCCATCGCTTCTTGAAGATCATCCCGCTGCTTTCCGGTCACCCGGACCTGCTCCCCTTGAATGGCGGCTTGAACCTTCATCTTGCTGTCTTTGATGAGCCTCACGATCTTCTTTGCCAATGCCGCATCAACCCCCTGCCTTAACGTGGCTTTCTGATGCGCCTTGCTGAGGTTGACCTCGGGTGGGCTGACTTCAAGGCAGAGAAGGTCAATACCACGTTTGGCCAATCTTGGCCTGAGGATATCGAGCATTTGCTGGAGCTGAAATTCATTTTGCCCCGAGAGGGTAATCACCCCATCCTTAAGGTCATATTGGGCACCTGATCCCTTGAAATCAAATCTTGTCCCGACTTCGCGGTTAGATTGATCGACCGCATTCAGGGCCTCATGGAGATCCACTTCTGAAACAACATCAAAGGAAGGCATGAAACAAGAACCTCCATAATCAATAAATAATGAACCCAATCAGGGCGATCAAGACGCTGCTCAAAAGCGGCGGGCCTTCTGAATCGCTTCGTAGGCTTTCTGAATCTTTTGGGTTTTCTCCGTCGCCTTTTGCATGCGCTCTTGGCTTGCACCCGTCGCCTCAAGCTTATCGGGATGATGCTGACTGATCTGTCGGCGATAGGCTCTTTTAATTTCTTCGACACTGGCCGAGGATCTTAATCCAAGCGCTTTAAAGGCTTCATCCAAATGATCCCGCGCCAATGGAGGATCATAGCGTTGCCACTGTCGCTCCTGATACTGATGGCCTGAATGGGCTTGATCGCTCCTTCGCTGCTGATGTCTCGTCCGTGCACCAAAGGCCTGAAATTTCCGCTCAGCCTCCATCCGCGCTCGAATTCCGTAAAATTCGTATCTTGAAAAATGAAGCCGCTCACAAAGCCTTAGAGAGAGTGCCATCGGCGAGCGCCGCCTCCATCTGAAGAGCGATAAATAACCTTAAAAGATGAATTCGCCCCTGTGCTGCGAGCCTAAACGTTTCGACAGTAGAATCGAACAGGAACTGTTCACTTTTTCCTTCGTTATAAAGACGCATCGCGGTTACCCGCCAATCTTCAGGGAGCATCATCCGGTCCATAATGCCCCTGGCCACCTCAATTTCAGCCGGGGTGACGCGGCCATCGGCCTTGGCAATATGCCCCATGATCTGAAACGTCGCCGTGAAAAAGGCCATCTTCAGGAGCAGCGTCTCCTCAGGATCACCCCCCTCCAGCCTCAATTCAAAGCCGCCCTGATCGATTTGGTGGCCCAAGGCAGCGCCAAGAGCCGCCCCTAAAGGCCCTCCCATAAGAAATCCGAATGCGCCACCGAGGACCTTGCCAAACCAGCTCATCGGGTAATCAGTGCTTTAAAAGTTGCCAACATGAAGAGAAACTACCATGATTGACCGTTTCGCATAAAGCCTAACCCCATGACCGCCCCGAAGACCCTTTATCAAACCGACCTTCGCTCCCTGAAGCTCCGCGCCCGCGGCAAGGTTCGAGATATCTATGATATCGATCAGGATCTGATGCTGATCGTCACCTCAGATCGTATCTCGGCCTTTGACTGCATTCTTCCGGACCCGATCCCTGGCAAGGGGCTTATTTTGAGCGCTGTTTCAGCCTTTTGGTTTGAAAAATTAGCCCATGTGATCCCAAACCAGATGACCGACATCCCTCTTCATAGGGTCATCAAGGACGACGCGGAATGCGCCCTCCTTGAAGGCCGCGCGATCGTCGTCAAGAAGCTCAAGGCGCTTCCGGTCGAAGCGGTTGTTCGTGGCTACCTGATTGGGTCTGGCTGGAAAGATTACCAGCAACATCAATCGGTCTGCGGCCTCTGTCTCCCGGAAGGTCTTCGACAGGCAGAAAAACTCCAAGAACCCCTCTTTACCCCCTCCACCAAAGCAGACCTTGGGGATCATGATGAAAACATCCCCTTTGAAAAAATGGAGGCGATCCTCGGCGCTCGCTTGGCTTTTGAGGTTCGAGAGGTGAGTCTAAAGCTTTATCAGGAAGCGAGCGCCTATGCACTTGAGCGCGGCATCATCATTGCTGACACCAAATTCGAATTTGGCTTGGATGATGAGGGAGCCCTCCATCTCATCGATGAGGTCTTAACCCCAGATTCTTCAAGGTTTTGGCCCGTCGATCAGTATCAGGTCGGTATCAGCCCCCCAAGTTTCGATAAACAATTCGTCAGGGATTATCTTGAAAGCCTTGACTGGAACAAGGCGCCACCGGCCCCGCATCTCCCCGAGGACATCCTTCAAAAGACATCGGCAAAATATCGGGAAGCCTTGGAGCGACTGACCTTAGACAGGCCCTAAAGGCCCGTTCTTTCAGTCGTAGTCCGCCATCAAAAGAGGACGCGCTTAAACCAAAGCCCTTGCGGCTTTAATGGCTTTAATACGATGAAGCCTCAACGCCTCCCCCAAGGCAGGCCCCAAAAGTCCTTTTTCGATCAAAGGCTGCACCTCGACCGAGAGGGCCGCGGCGTGGGCTTTTAAGAGCCAGTCCTTTTGAGGATAAGGCGTTGTTTCAAAACCAGGTCGGCCGCGCGCATCAGCAAGGCAAGCCAAAAGAAAAGGCTCAA
>RFVA01000154.1 GCA_009922685.1 Gammaproteobacteria bacterium
GTACCGCAAGTGGGATATATTTTCAACCTCCAAATTTCTCAGGTCCAAACAGCATCGGAGCAGGTGTAAACCATCGTGCATCAACAGGCTCAGGCGATTGGGTCGGCATCTGGATGGGACAAAGTGCTGTTCTTGTTCCGGCAGTGTACGTTTCAGGGCAAAGCTTGAGCGGAACAGGAACATACAGTTCCACAACAATTGCAGCTTTAGGGATGACACCAGGAACTTACACCTGGACTTGGGGTTCTGGAGCAAATGCTGATTCATTGGTGTTGACGATCGAGTCCTCAGCGCCATCAGCAGTTCCCACGCTTAGTGAATGGACGCAGTTGCTGCTGGCATTGATGACCATCATGCTTGTTGGCTGGCATTTTCATCGCGAACGCAGCTATTGAAGGGTAGCTTTTGTTGATGAGTGAAAACGGGCGCTTCGGCGCTCTTTCTTGTTTCTGCAGCCCTTAAAGTTCCGAAGCAAATTGGAGTGGGCCGCTGGCTATATTGCCAAAAATTCTTCTGACGTTCTTGATCTCAATGAATGCTTTTTTGGTCTGACCCTAGCAACCTCATAGCAATCACCGGAATTGAAAAAGCGTAAGCGTCCGACCCTCCCATCTGTTTTCTGACCTAAGTCTCCGTCACCCTTTCACCCATGTTCAATACGGGGGTGAAAATGACACGCCAAGAAAAGAGACGACATGTCGATGCCTGGATGAAGAGCGGCGTTGATCGGGATGAGTATGCTGCCCAACACGAACTCAATGCGAGTTCTTTCCGCCGATGGATTACAAATTACGCGTATCTCGGTCGAGAGGCTGGTCCTGTAACCGGACGATCACTCGTTCCTGTTCAGATCAATTCCGCGACCATCGTTCGGGTCGAGTGTCCTTCGGGACGAGTCTGGATGTTCCCGGCCGATATCAATCCTGACTGGATCAAATCCGTACTTCTGAGGATCGAATGAATCTCTCAGGCATCAAGGTATGGGTTGCACCTGACCCGGTCGACATGCGCAAGGGAACCGATGGTCTTTCTCAGTATGTCCGGCACACACTTGGGCACAATCCGTGTGCTGGAGAGGCCTTCCTGTTCTGTAATCGAGACAGGACGCGGATCAAAGTTTTGCTCTGGGATGGGACGGGCGTTTGGCTTTGTCATCGTCGGTTACACCGGGGACGGTTCACTTGGGCGGACCCTAACAGGGCGACTTTTTCGCTTAGTGCTGTCGAGTGGGAATGGTTGATTCGCGGTGTGGATTGGCATCGCGTGACAGCGGTTCCGTCGCCGGACTGGATACCTTGAAGCATCGTTTTATCCAATAAAATCATTGAGATAAAGGTCATCTGCGGGTATAATAAGAGCCCATGGAAGCCCTGTCGTTGCTGGAAAATGCGGACATTGACCCTGCCACAAAACAGGCGTTGATGACATCGTTCCAGTCCTTTCTGGCAGAGGCCAAACGAGACAAGCTCAAGATCCAGGCGCTCACTCTGGAGTTGGCTCATCTGAAGCGGATACGCTTCGGTAGGCGCAGCGAATCTCTCGATGCGCAGCAACTGGATCTCTTTGCAGAATCCGTAGATGAAGACATCGGCTCCATCCATGCGGAGCTGGATACCGGTAAAGCCGATGAGGTTACCGCCCCGCGCAAACCCCGTCAGCATGCTGGCCGTCAGCCACTCCCTGATCATCTGCTACGTATTGAGTTCCGGCATGAGCCGGAAAGCTGCCAATGCGGTGCCTGCGGGAAAGATCTGGTGAAGATCGGTGAGGACATCAGCGAACAGCTCGATGTCACACCGGCGATCTTCACGGTTCACCGTCATATCCGCCCGCAATATGCTTGCCGGGCCTGTGAGACCGTCACGGCAGCGCCCATTCCGCCCGCCGTCATTGATGGCGGTCTAGCCACTCCCGGGCTTCTCTCCTGGGTCGTCATTAGCAAATACGCGGATCACCTTCCGCTCTATCGACTGGAACAGATGGCTGAGCGCGAGGGTGTTCCTTTGGCGCGATCCACCCTAGCCGATTGGGTTGGACGTGTGGGCTATGCGTTGGAGCCACTGCATGAGCGACTGAAGGAACGTCTTCTTCAGGGCGGTGTGCTTCATGCCGACGAGACGCCTGTGCAGCAACTCGATCCTGGAAGAGGGAAAACCCATAAGGCGTACCTCTGGGCTTTCCGAAGTAACACGTTGGATGAGGGACCGCCCCTCATCGTCTTCGATTACCAAACCGGTAGAAGTGGTCAGCATGCCCGTGACTTTCTGGGTGCCTGGCGTGGGCATTTATGTGTTGACGACTACAGTGGCTATAAGGCGCTGTTCGCCGCTAATACTGACGGCGTCGCCTGCGTGGAACTGGGTTGCTTTGCTCATGCCCGTCGGAAGTTCTATGAACTTCATGCTGCTAACCAGAACCCTCTGGCGGAAGAGGTGCTCAGACGTATCGCTGAACTTTATGCGATCGAGAGCGATGGCAAGGCTATGAGTATCGAAGCCAGACAAGCGCTTCGGTTACGAGAATCCGTTCCGAGACTGACAGAGCTTCATCGGTTCCTGATGGATTACCGCATCAAGGCGGCACCTGGAGGCGCATGGGCTAAGGCTCTGGATTACAGCCTCAAGCGCTGGGACGCACTCGCGCGGTATGCTCAGACAGGTAACCTGCCCATCGATAATAATCCGGTGGAACAGACCATCCGGCCGGTGGCCATCGGTAAGAAAAACTGGCTCTTTGCCGGTTCTGAGCGAGCGGGTAAACGCGCGGCGGTTATCCAGTCATTGATTGGAACCGCGAAGCTTAACGGCGTCGATCCGGCGGCCTGGATGAGGGATACTCTTGAAAATCTACCCCTCTGGCCGAACAAGAGAATCGACGAACTCTTGCCGGTTCATGGGTGGAAACCGGCTGAGGCTTAGCCTCTGTGATCACCCACGGAAGATGGGGCGGCTGAACGCTTACGAAAAAGCCCCCGATCTCTCGGAGGCTTTGAATTTATTGGAGCCGATGATCAGATTCGAACTGACGACCCACACATTACGAATGTGTTGCTCTACCGAA
>RFVA01000155.1 GCA_009922685.1 Gammaproteobacteria bacterium
CTTATCACACCAGGTAGAGATTACATCTCAGCTAATGTCAGTATTACTGGTGATGGTACAGGAGCTACCGCAGTTGCTAGTGTGGTCAATGGTAAGGTTACATCTATTGAGGTAACAAACAAAGGCATCAACTATTCCCGTGCTACTGTCACAATCACTGATGATGGACAAGTTGGTACAGAGTCAACAGCTAAAGCAGTTCTACAAGCAAGAAACGGTATCTTGAGAACTTACTATTACGATACTCTTGGTAACAAGATTGTCATCAATGAAGCAGCCGGCACAGTTGATTACGATACTGGTGAAGTTGTATTGAATGCTATTCAGCCAAGCGCCGTTGTTTCTAATGACTATTACGATACTGATATTCTAACAATGAACATCGTATCTGGTACAGAAATCATTCAACCATTGAGAAATAGAATATTGACAATGGACGAAAACAATGTTCAATCTGTCACTCTAGAAATGGTTGCGGAAAAATAATTTATGTCATTATCATCAAATAGCAAAACATCGATACTAGTTTCTGGACAGCTTCCTGCCTTCGTCAGAGAAGAGCATGATACCTTTATCAAGTTTCTAGAATACTACTATAAAGCAATGGAGCAAGAGGGCGAAGCTCTCTATCTCTCCAAGAACATGCTACGAAACTTAGATATTGATCAGCTATATGAACACGTCCTTGAAGATCATACCAATGACCAGAACGTTAGAGATGACTACGACTACATCTCATTTCTACAGAAGATGTATGATACCTTCATTCAGTATATTCCTGATAACGTTCTAGCCGATAGAACAAACATACTAAAACATGCCAAAGAGTTCTATCTATCATCTGGCAGTGAAAACTCTGTTCGGTTTATCATTCAGGCTCTATTCAACAAAGAAGCAAAGTTCTATTATCCAAAGACAGACATTCTTCGTGCTTCTGATGGTAAGTGGTTTATCGAAAAGTCACTCAGAGTTAGAGGGGTTAAGGTTGATAACGTTTCAAACACAATAGCAGCAACAAACTTTGGTAATACATTCATCAAAGGTATATCATCAAACGCTACTGCTATTGTCGAGAAGGTTGATACCTACTATGACAAAGGACAGCTTATCTATGAATTGAAACTCTCTAACATCTACAAAGAGTTTTTGAATGCGGAAGAAATCTATACTTATTATACCGAAGAGGGTGTTGATAAGTATCTAACAGCAAATCTATTCTCTGGTATTATCACATCGGTTCAGATTGTATCTGGTGGTGCTGGTTATACAGAAGGCACCACAGTTCCTATTGTCAGTAACACTGGTATCGGCGCACAGGTTATCATTTCAAAAGTTACTAAAGGAACAATTCAGGCTGCTGGTGTTGTCAAAGGCGGCGCAGGATTCCAAGTTGATGATCCTCTACTAATCTTTGGCTCAGGCTCTGGTGCATCTGGTACTGTTGCCGACGTTGATGAAAGTGGCTTCTATCATCCAAATAGCTATAATGTTATCTGGTCAACAATCAATCTCGAAGCTAACACAGCTATCGGTAACAATAGATACTCTAATCTCAAATCATCTATTATAGATCCAGCTAATGATTCCGCTGGCTTTGCTAATTCAATGTCATACTTTGTGTATGCGAATTGTGGACCTGCTTATTCACTAGCAATCGCTTCTGGTGGTAACAACTACATTCCGCCAATTACAATTGCTATCTCTGCTAATTCTGTTATATCCAAGATGGGTATTATAGGTAAGATGCAGATTATCAACGGTGGTATAGGTTATACTGCTGGTGATACTATCGAGTTTCTCAATCCATTAGGTAGTGCTGGCTCTGGTGCTATTGCCAACGTAACAAACGTTGCTGCCAATGGTATGATTACAGAGGTTCACTTTAAACAAATGCCTGGTCACATTATTGGTGGTCAAGGATATGATCCCTTCAATCTGCCAGCAGCTAATGTTGTATCAGGAACAGGCACTGGCGCTAATATTGCTGTAACAGCAATCATCGGACACAACGAAGAAATCATTCAATCAGTTTCTAACATCGGTACAATTCAAGCAATGACAGTTGTTTCCGGTGGCTATGGTTATACCGATAATCCAACACTTGATCTAACAGGACTTGGTAACGGTAATGCAAACGCACAGCTATCATACGTTACTGGTGCTTACTCATATCCCGGTAGATATGTCAATGACGATGGACATATCTCTGGTTATAACTTCTTAGAAGATAGAGATTACTATCAAGAGTTCTCATACGTTGTCAAGGTTGATGAGACAATCAACAAGTATAGAGCCGCTGTGAAGGATCTATCACATCCTGCAGGCGCTAGACTATTTGGTGAATATGATATCACCTTTGATAACGAAACACTAACAAACACAAACGTTGAAGTTATTTTCTCTAATACCGAGTCAACAACTCTACCACACAAAACAATGTATCAGGTACAGGGATACACTAGCGGTGTATTTTCACCAAACGTTTTGATTGGTGTAGCAAATGCTGAGTTTGTTATTGGTTCGTATAGTGCTAACACATCAAATCATAATACTTTTTATTCCGCTGCTAATAACGATATCGTTATCTCTTATTTCAATCACGGATATACTACAGGTGACTTTGTATTCTTACAATTCAAAAACTCAAATACTTGGGCCAATCTTGGTAATACAAACTACACAGTAACATCAGCTAATATCAGTCATTTCTCTGTTACTAATCCATTGACGGAAAGAAGCGATGGCGTCGCCAATGTTGGTAACGTTCTTGTTTATAATCCTGATGTTATGATTACATTGCCATATAGCAGACCAGAACTAAATGATAATGTCTATATCCAATTCCAGACAGTTGATTACTCACTAGCAAATGGTTACTATCAAGTTCGTAGTGTAAAGAATGCCAACACATTCAACGTTCTACATCCTAATATGACAACTGCTAACGTTGGATCTGGTGTAGCAAATCTAATCAGTAGAAAGATTACTGTAAAAGCAAATAACCACGGATTCGTTGT
>RFVA01000156.1 GCA_009922685.1 Gammaproteobacteria bacterium
TCGAAAACCGGGCGGCCTCGCTCTTTCAGAAAGGCCCTCAAGGCCTGATGATTATCGATTTCCCCATTACAGACCACCATCACGCCAGTGGCCTCATCGACCAGAGGCTGCTGCCCGCTGGTCAAACCACGAATGGTCAGTCGGGCCATACCAAACGTCGCGAGGGCATCGGAACGAACCCAATGGCCATCGGGGCCACGATGAACCAGACGATCCAGCATGGCGGGAACCGGGTTCATCGCACCCTGTCCATGCTGCCAAAGAATCTGTCCGCAGATACCGCACATATCAGGGGTTTCCAGCCGGCAAGAGGACGCCGAAGTAACCGTTGGCAAGGGCCACTACAGGCGCTCCGACCCGCTCTCCTCTTAAAACCAATTCGTCTCGTCGTTCGCCGGTGGCCATCAGAAAAAGAGGATGTTCTGTCTTCTCAAGGTAGGCATCCCTTGAGGCCCAGGGCACCAGTCGAGGCGGCCAACTTTTTCCAGACGCGAGCGAAAAAATCACGTAGTTACTGGTCAGCTCTCTCCCTTCCTCGGTAAACACCGTCATCAAGCGCCCAAGATAGAAAGGAACGCCAGGGGGCATGCAGGCAAGACAGGCTATCTCCGTCTCCTCAGTCACGGCAGGAGGTAAGCGATTCACAATGGAATGACCCGACTTGATTTCGGCATGTCGGGGAATCACCTCAAAATTGAGCGTCAATAAAAGTACCGGGAAGATCAGGTACGCCACCAAGGCACCCCGCGCGCTCTGCTTTAAGAAGGCGATCAACGCCATCACCGTGGTTGCGCCGAGCGATAGGATAAAGCCTGGAATGACAGGCGCGAACTGCATCATGGCGCTAGGTGTTAGCCAGCGCGGTTTTGGGACATCTTCCGGGGTCAACACCACCATCAGGAGCGGACCAAGGAGGATCAACGAGACAATACAAAGCGTCAGCAGACCCCGCCGAACCAGGCCCAGCGCCACGGGGTCACCCCCCTCAAGGGCTCGCGCCAGGATTCTGGCGACCAACACACCCAGTGCGATGACCCCCGTCAAAATGTAACCGGGCAACTTAGATTGGGACAGGGAAAAGAAAATAACGACCACTAAGGCCCAGACGATGAAAAGCCGATCAGCCCGATGAAGCTCAAACCGTCGCTTTATTAATTGATGAATCGCTCCAGGAAGCAGGGTGCTCCAAGTAAAGAAACAGCCCCCGATAATCGCCGCGTAATACCAGGCGGGCTGAGTTCGACGAAACTCGGTCGTGGTAAAACGGGCAATGGATTCCTTCATGATCCCGTAGTAGGGAAAGTCCGGACATTCGATTGAGAGACCGACAAACCAAGGCAAGACGACCCCCAAGAACAGGAGGATATGCCCGGGGTGAAAGAACGATCGAATCGCCCGTCCATGCCGCTCTAGTCCATGGAAAACGGCCATGACTAGGAGTGGAACCAGAAATCCCACTGGCCCTTTCACCAGCGTCGCTAACCCAGCGCAAAGGGTTGCTAGAAGATATCGCTGACGCCGTTTTGCGCCATCGACCTCCTCCGCAAGATAGGCGAGAAGAATGGCCGCCGAGACCCAAAGGGCCAGCATCATGTCGAAGATGACGATTCTAGAGAACGCCATAAAGAGAGGGGTTGAGGCCACCACGACCAGGGCCATCGCGGCCGTGAGACGACCGTAAACCTTCTGGCAGAAGACCATCAATAGGAGAAGTAGAGCAAATGCCGAAAGCGCCGAAGGGAGCCGCGCAGCCGCCTCGTTATCCCCAAAGGCAGCCAACGACAAGGCCGTCGCCTTAAAAAAGAAGGCCGGCTTGTCGAGATAGACCGCACCATCGTAGGTCGGCACCAACCAACGACCATCGACTTTCATCTCTCGGGCCACCTCTGCATTCCGCCCTTCATCTGGAGACAATAAGGGGAAATCGCCCAAGTGAGAGAAGGTCGCCCAGCCAGCAAACAACAGTGCGATAAGCACGAAAGCCAGGCCGGTCTCCTTGGGAGACCCATCAGAAAAAAATGTCTTCAAGGGCTTCTTTACTTTATTAAAACGGTTGGGAGGTGGTCTTGTGTGAGTGCCATCCCTTTTGGGGGAAGGCCAGAGGATCCAAAAAAACCCTAGCTCGAAAGAGACCCCGCATGAAAAACAAGCTGGCCAAGAAATTCTTCGCCCTGCTCAGCAAACTCGACGCGGGTCACACAAGCTGTTCCGACCTTAATCCTGAAAAGATGCGATAACGGCACATCGAGGATGTGGGCAAGGACCATCCGGATGATGCCCGCATGACAAACGATCAGAAGATGCTGGCCAGCGTGACGCTCGAGAATATCGCCCAGCGCATCCGTGACGCGTTTTCGAAACTCAGCCAACCCCTCGGCGCCATCGGGCCTCGTGGTGGTCGGGTCCCGATAAAATCGCTGAACCACACCCGGATCAAAACGACTGATCTCCTCTCGTGTCTTACCCTGCCATTCGCCAAAGCCAATTTCCTTTAGACGGTCATCCATCGCCAGCGGGATGCCTGACCGTTCGCTCAAGTCCTCAGCGAAGGCACGACAGCGTAAAAGCGGGGAGCTGATAATCGCATCCCAGGGGGTTTCTTGACCAATCGCCTTGCGCATTTCCTGCCAACCTGTGTGACTCAAAGGGTCATCCATCTGCCCCCGATAGCGGATACCCCCTACCGGTTCGCCATGACGGACGAGATCAATCAGGGTGGTGATGCGCTCGCCGGTGATCAACGGGACGTCTCGGGTTTGAGGCGCTCTCGGGCGACCTTAATGGCGGCTCGGACCTGCGCCGGGGCCGTTCCTCCTGCATGATCACGAGCGCTCAAAGAGCCTTCCAGCGTCAACACCTCGTAAACATTGGCTTCAATGATCGGGGCTAGCGCCTTCAGCTCCTCAAGATGCAGCGCGGACAGATCACGGTCCGTATCAATCCCAAGCCGAACGGCCTTGCCGACCACCTCATGGGCATCGCGGAATGGCATCCCCTTCCG
>RFVA01000157.1 GCA_009922685.1 Gammaproteobacteria bacterium
ACATCGCGTTCTGGCCGTCTGTAAAAGGAGTAATTTAGCAAGCGAGGCTTGAAGGTGGCAAGGAACTTTGTCGGCCCGCCCACCGCCTGAGGCCCAGGGCATGGAGACCGCCGGATCATGCCTCGAAAGCCGCTTTTTTAGCGACCAAAGGCCACGAGGGCTTTGACGGCAAGGCCGCCTCGGAGAATAATGTGAGGGATATCTTTTTCTTCCTATTGATGAACCACGAGTGCCCCATGTCATTGACATCCGATGAGGTCAACCGGATCGCCTTTCTAGCTCGCCTAGCCATTGATCCTGACAAGATTGACGCCTACGCCAAAGACCTTTCTGGCATCATGAATTTCATTGATGAAATGAGCGCCATCGATACCGAGAACGTGCTGCCGATGGCGCACCCTCTCGATCAAGCGCAACGGCTAAGACCCGATGAAGTGACCGAACCTAACCAGCGCGAAGCCTTCCAGAAGATCGCCCCTAACGTGGAAGCAGGGCTCTACCTGGTGCCGAAGGTCATTGAATAACGCCTCGTAGTCGCCGTCTGCGCCCTATGAGGACGACCGTCCGCCAGATAATTTCCTAAGCCCTGAACGAATAGGGCGATGATGTTGGAACCCGAATCATGCATGACAAAAACATCCGAGAGCTCTCAGAGGGCCTAAAATCGAAGGCTTTTTCGAGCCTTGAACTGACTGAAAGCTTCCTCAACCGGATTGATCGCCTTGATCCATCGATCAACGCCTTCATTACCGTCACCCCTGAAAAAGCCTTGGCGGCAGCCAAGGCGGCGGATGTGGCGCTTTCCGAGGGCACCGCAGGACCCTTAACCGGGATCCCTATCGCCCAGAAAGACATCTTCTGCACCGAAGGAGTCCGCTCGAGCTGCGGCTCCAAAATGCTCGACCAGTTCATTTCGCCCTATAACGCGACCGTCGTCGATCGCCTGAACGCGGCTGGAACCGTCATGCTGGGGAAGCTCAACATGGATGAATTTGCGATGGGTTCTTCCAATGAGACCAGCTTCTATGGTCCTGTGAAGAATCCCTGGAATCTTGAAACGGTCCCCGGCGGCTCATCGGGTGGCTCGGCGGCGGCCATCGCCGCCCGCCTCGTGCCTGGCGCCACCGGAACGGATACCGGCGGCTCCATCAGGCAGCCCGCCTCCTTTTGCGGTATCACCGGCATCAAGCCCACCTACGGTCTCGTCTCCCGCTGGGGCATGATCGCCTTTGCTTCAAGCTTGGATCAGGCAGGCCCTATGGCCAAAACCGCCGAAGATTGCGCCTGGCTTCTTGAAGCCATGGCCGGGTTCGACCCCAAAGACTCCACCAGCATTGAACGGCCCAAGGAGATCTATAGCCAAGGGCTTGATAACAGCCTTCAAGGACTTCGCATCGGCCTTCCCAAAGAATTCTTTGGCGAGGGGCTCGATCCTGACATCCATCAGGCGATTCAAACGGCCATCGGTGAAATCGAAAAGCTGGGTGCCACGGTGAAGGCGATTTCGCTCCCCCATATGCATCTTTCAGGGCCCGCCTATTATGTGGTCGCACCGGCTGAATGCTCCTCAAATCTCGCTCGTCTTGATGGGGTGCGCTACGGTTATCGTGCTGAAAATCCCAAGGACCTTAAAGACCTTTACATGCGCTCGAGAGGGGAAGGTTTTGGGGCGGAAGTCAAACGCCGGATCTTGATTGGGACCTATGCCTTATCGGCCGGTTATTACGATGCGTATTACCTTAAAGCGCAGAAGATCCGCCGATTGATCAGTGATGATTTTAAAAAGGCGTTTGAGGAGGTCGATGTCATCATGGGCCCAACCTCTCCCTCGGTCGCCTTTCAATTCGGCGAAAAGAGTCAAGATCCTATTGCGATGTATCTTTCTGATATTTACACGATCGCCGTCAATCTCGCGGGACTCCCCGGGATGTCAGTGCCGGTGGGATTCTCCAAAGGGCTCCCAATCGGCATGCAGTTGATTGGCAATTATTTTTCAGAGCACCGGCTCCTCAATGTCGCGCACCGCTATCAGGGCGTGACTGACTGGCACCAACAGTCTCCGACGCTCTGAAGCTGGCCTCGCCTCCTTAAACACCCCTGAAGGTTCAAGAACATGCAATGGGAAACCGTGATCGGGCTTGAAATCCACGCCCAGCTCGCCACCAAATCAAAGATTTTCTCAGGCGCTGCCACCCTTTACGGCGCAGAGCCCAACACTCAGGCCTGCGCCATCGATCTTGGGCTACCCGGGGTTCTTCCGGTGCTCAATCAAGAAGCCGTCAAGATGGCGGTGAAGTTTGGCCTTGCCATTGGCGCTACGGTATCACCGCGCTCAGTCTTTGCGCGGAAGAACTATTTCTATCCAGACCTTCCCAAGGGTTACCAGATCAGCCAGTTTGATCTCCCGGTGGTCAGCACCGGGGAGACCACCATCGTGGTCGATGGTGAAGAGAAAGTGATCGGCATCACCCGGGCCCATCTTGAAGAAGATGCCGGCAAATCCCTTCATGAAGACTTTGAAGGCCATACCGGGATCGATCTCAACCGCGCGGGTACCCCGCTGCTTGAAATCGTCTCAGAACCCGATATGCGTTCCGCCAAGGAGGCGGTCGCTTACATGAAAAAGCTGCATGCCTTGGTCCGCTATCTCGAAATCTGCGATGGGAATATGCAGGAAGGCTCTTTCCGCTGCGATGCCAATGTCTCCATCAGGCCCAAGGGCCAGGAAAAATTTGGGACGCGGGCCGAGATTAAGAACCTCAATTCCTTCAGGTTCGTTGAAAAAGCCATCAACTATGAAGTTGAGCGGCAGATCGAGATTCTTGAAAATGGCGGGACGATCGTTCAGGAAACGAGGCTTTATGATGCCAACAAAGATGAAACCCGCTCCATGCGCAGTAAGGAGGAAGCCAACGATTATCGGTACTTCCCAGATCCTGATCTCCTGCCGCTTGAAATTGACGCGAACTTCATTGAATCGGTAAGGACACAGCTTCCAGA
>RFVA01000158.1 GCA_009922685.1 Gammaproteobacteria bacterium
CACGAGTCCTTCCTTGAGTGTAGTGGCCACCGTCACTTTGACCCCAAATTCATAAGGCGTCCGAGCTTTGCCCTTGGCAATGCACTGTAAGCGCCTCATGAAGTCGGTTCTTACATTCGCTATCTGAAATTCTCAGACTGTAGTCTCCATCAATAGAGGAGACTTTGAATGACTGAGCGATCTGTATTTTGGGCCAACCATCTGAAGGCCATTGATGCCGAGGGTATTTCGGCAAGGGCTTATGCTGCTCGTGAAGGGCTGGCGATTCAGTCGCTTTATCAATGGCGTCAAAAGCTGGAGCAAACGCAGCGATCCTATTGCGCTGATCCTAGAGTGAACCTGCCGTCAGGTTTTGTTGCCGTCAAGGTGACTGAGACATTGGTTTCCGAGCCGGCATCCTGGATGTTAAGGGTGGGCGGTGTTGAACTTGAGCTACCGGCCCAGCCTGATGCTCATTGGTTGGCGGGGTTGGTCGTGGCTTTGGAGAGGCGGAGCTACTGATGCATGCCGGGTATCAGGTCGGTCAAATTTTCCTGTACCGGGACCACGTGGACTTCAGGAAGTCCATTGATGGCCTGTCGGCGATCGTGGAGATGGAGCTCCAGATGAATATTTTTTCGGGTTCGCTGTTTCTCTTCATCAATCGAGGCCGGGATAAGATGAAGATTCTGTACTGGTCCCGAAATGGCTTTTGTCTTTGGTACAAACGGCTTGAGCGAGAGAAGTTCGCCTGGATGAAGGGGGCCGTTAACGCTTCCTGCGAGATCAGTTCCGACGATCTCAGATGGCTTCTCGAAGGCGTCGATATATGGGCTTCAAGGCCTCATAAGTCTCTGAAATACATGGCTAATACGTGAGGTGAAGACTATAATATAGTCCATGCATTCCAGCACTCCACCCCCTCAGAATGACCTTTCAAGTGGCGCGATTGACGCGCTGCTGAAGGGCCTTTCAGCGGCGGATGCTGCAGCAGCTCAAGCAGAGATTGATCGCCTCATTCAATCGGCAGTTTCTGATGCTGAAGTTCGCCATGAACGCGAGGCGCTGGCGATCAAGGAGGTTCATCAACGTGAGGCTCTTGCGCTACAGGAAGCGTTTCAGAGTGAAGCCTTGGCTGCGCAAGAAGCATATCAACGTGAGATTTTGGCAAAGCAAGAAGCTCATCAGCTTGAGGCTCTGGCCGCAGAGGCGGCGCACCAGAAGGAAATGCGGGAAGCCCACGCGGCCTACCAAGAGCATATCCAGTCGATCTACGAACAAATCCGCCTCTCTCGCCAACGCCTTTTCGGACGAAGCAGCGAAGCCCACCCTGGGCAGCTCAGCCTTCAGTTTGACGAAGTCGAGCAGACGGCCGAAGGCTCTACGGACGAACATGATCAGGCTCTGATGTCGGCTGTAGATGCGCAGGCCCCTGAAGGCACTCAAAAGGCCGGCCGGTCTGCACCTCGCGCACGCGGTAAGCGCAGCCCGATTCCTCCTCACATCACCCGCGTTGAGATCGTCATCGACGTACCAGAGAGCCAGCGGGTCTGCCCATGCTGCGGGAAGATGATGGCGCCGGTCATCGCGGATCGCCCACCGCAGGTCTTGCCCAAAACCAACGCCAGCAACGACCTTCTGGCCATGCTGATCACGGCCAAATACGTGGATGGACTCCCGTTGGCCCGCATGGAATACATCCTGGGTCGAGCCGGAGCCATCGTGCCCCGCGTTACCCTAGCGCGCTGGATGATCCAGACGGCCGAGAAGCTCAAGCCTCTAGAGGCCGCCATGCGCCAGGTGTTGATCCAGCATCCAGTGCTTCAGATCGATGAAACACCCATTCAGGTGCTGAAGGAAAAGGACCGAAGTCCCAGCACCAAAAGCTATATGTGGGTTAGAAAAGGCGGCCCACCGGAGCGCCCCGTGATTCTTTATCACTATGCCCCAAGTCGCGGGAAGGCGGTTCCCATCGATCTGCTGAAGGACTGGCAGGGCTTCCTGATGTGCGATGGCTATGGCGCCTATGACGAAGTCGGCCATCGACCCGACGTCACATTGCTGGCGTGCTGGGTCCATGCGCGCCGTGGCTTCGTCGATGCGATCAAGCTGCAGCCCAAAGAAAAGGAAGGGCGTGCGAATGAGATGGTGAGGATGATCGCCAAGCTCTATAAGATCGAAAAAGAATCTCAACTGTTGACGAGCGAAGAGCGCTTCCAGTTGCGACAGGACATCAGCAAGCCTATCTTGGAGACCATCCGAAAGTGGCTCGATGCGAACATCCCGACGACGGCGCCTAAAAGTGCCTTGGGCAAGGCGATGGCCTATATGGACAAATTCTGGCCGCGACTGATCCGCTACATTGAAGCGGGCCATCTGCCCATCGACAACAACGAGACCGAGAGGGCCATTCGACCGTTTGCGATCGGACGCCGCGCATGGCTCTTTTCTGACACCCCGGCCGGCGCCGAGGCCAGTGCGCGCCTTTACTCCATGGTGGAAACGGCCAAAGCCAATGGGCTTGAACCATACACCTGGCTTTTGAAGGTGATGCGTGGCCTGCCGGAAGCTAGCAAAAGCGGGGACTTTGAACATCTCATGCCTTGGAACTGTAAGGCTGAGGATTTGATCATGGATGCCTACGGCTCAACAGGACCGACTTCCTGACGCACTTACACAGAATCTCCTCTTCAGGGACTCAGCCGCATCGCGTGACACCGTAACGCCCGATCGTCCAGAGCCTGACTGGCAGGAGGTTCATACGGAACTCCGGAAGAAAGGGGTCACCCTTTCACTCCTCTGGCAGGAGTACAGGCTCGCCAATCCAACGGGCTACCAATACTCCTGGTTCTGCGAAAGCTACACCCGCTGGCACGGTCAACGGGACCTCTCAAGTTCGACAGTTTGCGCCTAAAAAAGCCCTTTTTTGAGCCCTCATGGCTAGAATAATCAGTGGGTTAGCTTCCTGAATTCACAAATCCTTGTGGTGGCA
>RFVA01000159.1 GCA_009922685.1 Gammaproteobacteria bacterium
GAGTAACCATCATCATTGCTGACTAGGATGTGCATCAGACCTTTATATCCGTCTGTGGGTTATCGGAAGACATTATGCAATGTCGCTGGGTTTTTACTGTGGAGAGTCATCAAGATGGAAGAGAACAATCGCATCTACCTAAGGCTCTTCGAAGGCTTCATGATCCTCGATTATACGATACCGATGACATTGATATCGGGACAGGTGTCTCTTGGTGGTTGGAGGCTGGCTTATGGTCGAGGAGAGGGTGGTATGGGATCATCTCATGAGAGTGAAAAGGGCCCCGTTCTGGCGGTTGTGACGATGGGGCTTAGTTGGGTGTTTTGTCGCAGTCCTTTTGGGGGATTGCTCGGATCGAATGCCTTACCCTCCGACGGATATTTAAGGTGGATCTGAAAGAGATTCATCCTCCAAGCGGTTTATCTGCAAGACCATAAACCGCCGGTCAGAACGCCCTTCTAGAGGCGTCCGGGCTGATTGGCCCTCCAGCCGTCCTCTTCTTTGATGGGTCTGCTCGTGAAATCAGCCATCCCCGTATCATTGGATTCATGGAGCCTGAACACTTTGTTGCCCATTGTTGATTTGCACCTCCTATGGAGGTGAGCTTCCCTTCATTTTTCGCCCACCAAGGGTAACGTAAAATGGAGGTTATCGAGATGGAGGATCAGTGAGTTCTACGAAATGCTAAGCCTACAGCGCTCCCAGCGCTGAACGGCCGCATTGCACAGCACGCCGTGAGTCTAATTCGTTATGATTGACGGTCTAAGACGTCTCGCAAGACTTCTGATCAGGAACGCTTGAATGCTCCTTAACGAAACGGTGCCCTGAGATGATTGATCGCCTCGAAATGCTTTTTGACCTGATTGATGCGGCCAACGGCCAAGATCCCCATCATGATCAGGTGGGGGAGCATTGGATCCCCCGAGAGCTTCTCTATGGGCAGCGGATGTCCCTCTGGCTGGAGCGCATGGATCCTTTAGCGCCTGAGGTTTAACAACCCTTTATCGGTTTCATGCCGATCGTCTTACTGATTTGATGCAATCGGTAGGATACGATGAGGCCAGCATGCTTCGGGTAAGGACCTTGGTTGAAAAGCGGGGTATCAAGACCGATGCAGAGGTTCAGCGGTTAGAGGACGTCATTTGTCTGGTGTTTTTGGAGTATTACTTTGTTGATTTTGCAGCGCGCCATGATGAAGAAAAGCTCATTGGGATTGTCCAAAAGACGTGGAGCAAAATGTCCGATGAAGGGCACCACTTCGCGCTAACGCTCTCTTTTCCAGAATCGATTCAACGACTGTTAGGGAAAGCCCTCGGCGCTTAGAAGAGGGCTAAAAGCCTCCCTAGCCGAATGTCTGTTCGAGAATGAGTTGATACCAGCCATAGGCCTCAGCAGCCTCGACCTCGCCCAAAGCCCCCGGAGGGGTTTCTCCCTGTGACAGGGTGATCAGCTCCTTTGATCCTCTTTTGAAGCCATAAACGCTGGTGATCGAGATGGCGTGGCTTTGATCGATCAAGCTGTAACAGTGGTTGATGAGTCTTGGTTCGATAGGTGGCCGTTCCAGAAGGCTCTGAATAACCGCCACCCCACAGGCGCGCGCCTGTGCCTGTGCCGCGAAGGCGGATTTCGGCATTGGGCCGATGGTAGCGGCATCCCCGATGACGTGGATGCTTGGATATCGTTTTGATTCAAAGGTCATCGGATCCACATCGCACCAACCAGAGGCATCCGTTAACCCGAGTTGCTCCCCCAACCTTCCGGCTTTTTGGGGAGGGATGACGTTGAGAACATCCGCCTGAAACCGATTGAAGGCCATGTGAACCGTCCGCTTTCGAGGGTCGACGTGGTCGATTTCGCCCTCTGTTTCATTAGAGATCCATTCGATCATGCCGGGATAGTATCGATCCCAAGCGGCGGTGAAAGCCTTTTGCTTTGAAAAACGGCTTTTCGCATCAAGGATGAGAATCTTCGCGGTGGGATTGTGTTGTTTGAAGTAGGCGGCGACGAGGGATGCCCGCTCGTATGGGCCTGGGGGGCAACGATAAGGATTTTGAGGGGCGGTGATAATCAACGTCCCGCCTTGGCGCATGCTCTTAATCTGATCGGCCAATAAGCCTGCCTGACCGCCCTTATAAGCATGAGGGATCTGGCGGCTAAGAGATTCAGACATCCCTGGAATTTGATCCCAGCGAAAATCGATGCCGGGTGAGAGGATGAGTCGATCAAAGGGAAGCGTCTCACCCTCTTCGAGATAAAGGCGCTGAGGGTTATGGCTGACGCGAACCACCTCGCCCTCCCGCAAGGTGATGTTTTCGGCTGCGAGGGCCGATGGAAGGTCTTGCTGGAGGCTTTGTTCAGAGGCAAAACCTCCGATCACCCAGTTGGATCCTAAGCAGCGGGTGTGGCTGAGGTTTCGATCGATCAACGTCACCTGACATTCAGGCGCCAGGCGCTTGATGGCTTTGGCGACATTGAGCCCCCCAAAGCCTCCGCCCACCACCAGGACCCGGGCCCTTTTGAGTGCGGAGTGCTGAGAGGGGGTGAGCGTGCAGGCAGACAACAAGAGCCCCTGGATGGAAAGACCGAGAAAGGCGCGGCGGCATAGCCTCATTGGGAGGGCGCCCCTGAGAGGCAGTGGGCCATCTTTAAAAGTTCAGGATCGGTGTAACCCAAGGCAATCCGTTGCATGACGGTTGCCGGCTTTTCACCCAGACGGAAAGATTGCATGGTGGATACAAAGTCTTGGGGTTCGAGTGAGTTGATGGCCGGAAATGGCCCACTACCGACGCCTTTATCGCCATGACACCCGGTGCAGGCCAGAATCAGCGGGCAGTCGGCGAGATCCTCGAAGGCCGCAGGGGCATCCCTCAGCGCAAAAGGAGAGAGGAGCACCCAGGGCATGAGTCTAATAAGAGCAAGCAATGAGATCCGCATGGGGCCCTCATAGGGAAAACTGGACCTCTATTGTAGC
>RFVA01000160.1 GCA_009922685.1 Gammaproteobacteria bacterium
TCGGCATATGACGATCTGGCACTTGATGAGACATGAGACACCCTGAGGACCTTTAGGCTAAGGCTATGAAACCGCAACCCAATTTCAAAAGGATCGAAGGAGTCATCCTGTTGTATGGGTTGCTTATCTTTATAGCGATCGCCTTCGCGGTCTCCTGGCGTTTAGAGAACGTCTATGACTCCCAATCTCACCAAGAGCTTCTGATTCCGCTGCCTGATGATCATTCAGGAAACCTCGATAAGCGCATCGAAGTCGGATTGCTGATCAACAATATCTACAATTTTGAGGCGGGCCAAAAGACGTTTGATGTGGACGGCTGGGTTTGGTTGAAATGGTCAGCAGACCTCGAGAAACTAATGAAGGCGCAAGATGCCCGCCCTCAAGACCTTTTCTACTTCTTTAACCAGGTGAATGGTTATGATTCGACTATGGTGCCTGGCGATTTAGCACCAAAGCTCATGCCCGATGGGCGTTACTACGCGAAATTCCAATTCTCCGGACACTTTTTTGCCAATGTACTCGATTTCAGGAAATTTCCATTCCAGACCCTCAAACTCCCGATTGCGCTCGAAATAAGGTCTGGACACCGGCTGGGGCTCAATGAGCCCTTAACGATGCAGCTTGATCATGAAAATTCAGGGGTAGGCGCCTATATCGATATGGGCGGGTATACAACCTTGGGGTTTACGTTGGCCGGTTACACCCATCAATACGAGAGCACCCTCGGGGATCCTAGTTTCGTAAAGGAGCCAAGGCGTATTAATCAGGCACGAATGGAAATTGCTTATAAGAAGGCGCCGGTGGCAACGTTTGTTAAAATTTTCCTGCCGCTGGTCTCAGTGATGGTGCTGTCGCTGCTTTCACCCTCAATCTTCGCAACGGGCTGGGATGTTCGGGTCGGAATCCCTCCAACAGCGCTGTTAAGCCTTATTTTTCTTCAACAGACTTACGAAAATTGGATCCCTGAGCTGCCTTACATCACCTTTTTGGATACCATCTATAATGCCTGTTATGTCACTAACATGATCCTTTTTGGCCTGTTTCTTTGGGGGAGTAACGCCTACAATCTGGCGCCTGAAGAAGATAAGGCCTCTGTGGTGGCGCGGATCGACAAATTGGATAGTTATTTCCAGAAAGGGCTGGTCGTATTCATTATTCTTTCGATCACCACCAACTGGCACATGATGGGGGTAAAGCACTAACGTTCAGTCCTCGATATTCAGGGGCACAATGATTGATCGTTCTGAAATCCTTCGGATTTACTTCGAACCGCTTTTTGCAATCACCCCTTTATTCTGCAACGTAACCGCCGAAAATGATGAAGCCATTTCAATCAGCTTCTGGGAGACCGCCTCCCGTTGAGCCTCAGAAGAACTGCCCGCCGGCTGGTACCATAGGATTGGCTAGGAAAGGTCTTGACAAAGGCCGGCGTGATGCCACGATTAAGTGCTGCCTGAAATCCGCGTCAGTGACCGCCGTATTCGTCCGGGTTGTCTGAGCATCCCAATCCTGAGCCCATAGAGGACTGGAGACGGCCATCCATAAGGTCACGTTGATCATCCATTTCATAGACGCTTTTCCTGAAAAAGTGATGAGCTCCATCTTCTGGAATTTGAGTCACAAAAACAAATGATGAAGCGCCCGGTAAGGCGCCCCATCATCCCGAAGACCCTTCTCCATTCCATCCGGCGAAGTCTCGCCTGTCTGGAGATTCTATAGATTAGAGACCGAGGTCTCCAATGAATCGCTGGGTCCATCCATAAACGCTTCCAGTTGCTACAGAACTGCAGGTCGGGGATGCCGATGACTGGCTACAGGGTACATCGCGATCAATCGACCAGAAATGAACACCGGCTAGCTTATTCGCCTTGGCCCATTGCACCATCGTATCCACGTCTTGAAGCGAAAAGACCTCATCGTTGACATCGTTAACGCCGATCATCGGGGTCAGCTCAATGCGTTCAGAGGGCACCCCATAGCGCGCGGTCAGATTCTTGGCGGCCTGAATAGCGGTTTGTCCCATATCGCAATGCCCGCTGCTACCCACTACGCATACACCTGAACCTGCGGCACCATAATCCATCACCATCAGGTTGACGGTGTAATTAGACAGGGGGTACTTTGCGAGGGCCATCATAACGTTATACCCCGTCACGCTGAGATCACCATAAGGGGCTGATGCGGCGAGCCCATTGGTGGATCCTAGAGTGGCAATCGTGAAGCTGAACCGAAGATTTGGATAATCCGCCTGGACCCCCTTAATTTGAGCGATCAGACTCTCAATCGCGGCTGTCGTCTGGCCCCCCTCAATATCAAAATCGACACCCACTAGATTTTTAGACGCGTAGCGGTTAATGAAGGTCCTCATCCCTTCAACACTCGAACAGGTAAAGGTGCCTGCGGCCCCACCCGTCGAAATCACATAATTCTTATTCGCATCGCTAAAGGCTTTGACGTTCCCCCCTGCGATGGCATCAGGCTTGATGCCGGCCCAGTTCTCCTGCCCACACTCTCCCGTTGCAAAGGCCCAGGTCACCGCCGGTACTTTAGCGGGAAGAACGTTGAGCAAGGGATTCAAACTACCGGTCACGGACGTCGACATAACATTGGTATTCCAGTTCATCGAGATACCGACATCCTTATAGGGACTGTAAAGCAACCCTCCAACCACGGAGCCTGTCGGAAGACCGATGTTGTTATTGACCGGTGGCGTGACTGGCGCGGGGGAAATCGATGTCGGCGGCGCCGAAGGAGTGGAAGCTGATGCCGAATAGAGCACCGTGACTTGGCCATCCGCACTCGCGGCTTTTTGAAGATTTGCTGCCGCTCCTCCATTGAATCCACTGGTGGCAGTTCCCCCCACCGCCAGCGCCGATGACCAGGACATCGGACTTAAGGTCACGGTCCCATCATTGGCAAAGGCAACTTGAAAATTCCAG
>RFVA01000017.1 GCA_009922685.1 Gammaproteobacteria bacterium
GCGACATCACCAATGATGTTCATGACCTTGGCCTCATTGGCCCTTGGGCGTCGCTTATCGATAATGGCGAGGTCAGCTTCATCAAGCCGCTTAGCCAAGGCTCTGGCGCGCACCACTCCGCCGACATCAGGGGAGACCACAATCAGGTCCTGATACTGCTGCCGCCAGACATCCCCCAACAAGATCGGCGAGGCATATACGTTATCCACCGGCACATCAAAGAAACCCTGAATTTGGTCCGCATGGAGGTCCACCGTCAAAACGCGATCCGCCCCAGCAGCACAAATCATCTTTGCAACCAGCTTCGCGGCGATCGGAACGCGCGCCGAGCGGATCCGCCGATCTTGCCTTGAATACCCGTAATAGGGGATAACGGCGGTCACCAAGGCGGCGGATGAACGCCTAAAGGCGTCAATCATCACCAGCAACTCCATCAGGTTTTCATTGACCGGCGAGCAGGTCGGCTGCACGATGAACACATCGCGTCCACGGACATTCTCCTCAATCTCATAAGAGATTTCGGCATCGGAGAACCGGCCGAGCGTGGCGTGCCCGAGGCGCATATTTAAGGCCCGAACAATCCCCTTGGCCAACGGCACATTCGCGTTTCCCGAAAACACCATGAACGTGGCGTCGGTCATTGATTCAGCTCCAAAGGGCTTCCACTGAAAGAATATGGCTGGGGCGCCAGGATTCGAACCTGGGCATGCCGGGATCAAAACCCGGTGCCTTACCGCTTGGCTACGCCCCAATAAAGAAACTTTTTCTCGTTTTTTCTACGTCAGATACGCTAAAAGAGGGGAGCGGTTCAGCCCTCGAACGACCAACGTGCGCCAATCCGCATCAATCCGCTGAGCCGCCTTAAGGGCTTCGCTCTCCGAATCAAAGGCGGCAAAAACGCAGGCCCCGGTTCCCGTCAGACGGGCCTCGCCGACCCTCGAAAGGGCCGCAAGCGCTGCCGTCACCTCAGGATAAGCCATCGCCACGACCGGCAGACAATGGTTATCCCTTTGACCCTCAAAAAAGTCGCGTATTGTGATGGGCGGGTTATTTCTTGTCAAATCAGGGTCATTAAATATCCGCCCGGTCGCAACATGACAAGGGGGGACAATCACCACGTACCAGGCTTCGTCCAATTCAAGCGGGGTCAGATGCTCGCCCACCCCCTCTGCCCAGGCCGCGACCCCCTCAATGAAGACCGGCACGTCGGCACCCAAAGCCAACCCTAAGGTCTTGAGATCCGGCACGGAGACGCCCGCACCCCAGAGATGATTCAGCGCGAGCAGCGTGGTCGCCGCATCAGAGCTGCCTCCACCAAGACCGCCACCCATCGGCAAGTTTTTTTCAATGCGAATGGTCACGCCTGCCTGAATACCAGCATACGCCCTGAGGCACTTCGCCGCACGAATCGTCAGATCCGTCTCCTCAGGCACCCCCGGTAACGGCGCTTCTAAACGCACCTCACCATCCTCCCGCGGGGTAAACGTCAGCCAATCACAACAATCGATGAACTGAAACACCGTCTGCAGGAGATGATACCCATCCTCACGACGACCCACGATACGTAACATCAAATTTAATTTTGCCGGCGCGGGGAAACGCCGAGACTCCTTCCATAACGAGGGCATTCCTGTGATCACTCCCTAATGACCCATTGATCGGTCACGATCTTGAGTTTGACGCCGGCACCCTGGGCCACCAATTTTTGCGGCAACAGCCAACCATCGACCTGACTCGTGTTTTGAACCTGTATTTGCCAGCCGGACTGCTCGAAAGCCGAATCCTCATCCGACTCATGGGCCGCCCCCGGGCGACTACTCAGCGCGGGGTTAGGACGCCCCAGCACCCAGTAGCGAAGGCTTGTTAAGGGCACCACAAAGCCAAGCTTTTCCCGAAGCATTGCATCGGGATCCTTGGACAGCGCGGTAACCCCGCCACCCTCATTCACATAAATGAGGTCCTTTTGGAGAACAATCGAAACCAGCCCCTGACTCCAAGGCCCCGACAGCCTCAAACGGTCTTGTTGCGGCTCGTGCTCCCAAAATAAATTAGCCTGCCAGGCTTTTTCGCCCGACTGAACCGCGATACGACCATCCATCGACCAGCGCGTTAAGAACTCCGGTGAGTCGGGGACATCCAATATTGGCGCCACCGTCTGAACGGTCGAACAGGCACTCAGAAGGCTAACGAGGATCAGGATCCAAGCCTTCAATGGGACCCCCCCTTGAAGGCCGCGGGATAGGCCTCCCTCACCCGCTTCATGTCATCCTGATCCGGATTCTTTTTCCACCCCTCGGCCCAGACCCGCTGACCTTCAGAACGCAACCCCACCACCCACAACACTTCGCCCAGATGCGCGGCAATTTCAGGGTCAGGGTAGAGTTTGTAGGCTTTTCGAAGATAAACGAGAGCCTCTTTGGGCTGGCTCTTCTTAAACAAAAGCCAACCAAGGCTATCGAGGATGGCGGGATCATCGCGCCGCTTTTCAAGCGCCCGACGAATCAAATTTTCGGCCTCCTCTAACCGCTCGGGGCGATGCTCTACGAGGGAAAAGCCGAGCGCATTCAACGCAGCCGCATCATCCGGATTTTTATCCAGCACGACACGAAGATCGGCCTCCATCACGTCAAAATGACCCAGCTGATCGGCTAAAAGTGCTCTTGAATAGAGCAAATCGGTCTGTTGCGGGGCCTCTTTGAGGGCTTCGGACAAAAGATCATAGGCCGATGCCGTATCCTTGCCTTTGACCAACAACTCGGCCTCCACAATGTAGAGCTTGATCTTTTCATCGGGGTAGTCACGCCGCGCCGAGGCAAGACGGGCCCTGGCCTCTGCAAGGCGGCCAAGGCTCATCAGCGAGGAGGCCGCATTAAAGCGCGCATCAAATTCCAGCCCGCCCCCTGAATGAACCCGGTCAAAATGCTTCAGGGCCGGCTCGGCATGACCCAGGCGCGCCTCCATCAATCCCAGAGAAAATTCCGCCTGCGGCTGCCAGCGGGGGTCTTTGAGCAACCACTCAAACTCCTTTTTGGCGCGATCATTCGAACCGAGCTCTAACCAGACCGATGCGAGCGCAAATCGGGCATCAGAGAGATCAGCATCGCGCTCAAGAACCTTTGAAAGAGCCCGTTCTGCGCCCTTCAAATCGCCACTTTTAGCCAGAAACTGGCCATAGAGCAGTCCTGCACGCGTATTGGATGGGTCACTCTTAATCGCCTTCTCAAGGTTGATGCGGGCACCACGCGCATCGCCCGCCTGCAATTGGAGCTGAGCCTTCAACATCAGCGCGCGGCTCCAGGTTGGACGCATCGCCAAGGCCTTGGCCAGTTCACTCTCAGCCACCATCAGCGCCCCCTTGTCACTGGCAAGCAGGGCAGAGGCAAAATGGAGCTCGGCAACCTGTGGGTGCCTCGCCGTCAACTCCTCCATGACCTTAAGGCCGTCATCCCGAGGCAGTTCCGCATCGATCCACTTCACCATCTCAATCAGTGTGTTCTCGAGGTCGGGATCCTTGAGCTCAAACAGCTTTTGAAGCTCCTGAGAAGCCCCATCAAGGTTCCCCGCCTTGATCTCCAAAATAGCGGTGATCCGGTGCGCCGGGAGACTTTTATGATCAAGTTCTGACCAGACCTCTGCAGACTTGAGGGCCTTATCGGCATCTTTCACGTAGAGCGCGATCTGCGTCGAGCGCTCAGCAACTCGAACGTCTCTGACCATCTCTGAGAGGCGGGCATAGTGATCCAGTGCCACATCAAATTGGCCACGCTGCCCGGCAATCTCTCCAACCAACATCAGATAGACTGGCGCAGCCGTCGCATCGAGATCTTCAGCGGCGGTTGTCGTCACCGTGGATTGAGCGGATGCTCCTTGAGAACCAACACCGGCGCAGCCGGTGGCCCACAAACCCCCTAGCACCATCAAAAACAACAGACGTTTCAGCACGTGAGATTAGCCTCGGTAGTTCGAACAAAAGGGGCAACAGGAACCCCAAAAACATCCTGACAAGAGCACCGAAAAACCACTCGGCGGGATCAGGCCAGTCCATTCGGTGACTAAAACCTCATGGAGCGGCGTGGGGCAATTACCCCGAGCAGGCGTTTATCCTCTAAAATTATATTCTGAAAGTATCACCCCGCGAGCCGAATGGCCATCATAACCCTCGGATTAAACCATCAAACAGCCCCCATCTCGGTCCGGGAACGGCTAGCTGTTCCTCAAGACTTTGTGGTGAATACCCTCAGAAGGCTGAGGGACCTCCAAGGCGTCGAGGAAGCAGCCATCCTATCCACCTGCAACCGGACCGAGTTTTATTGTGGCGTCAGCGACCGCTCACCGGAATCTCTGGTCGATTGGATCGCGCGTGAACAGCGGGTCAATCGCGAGGATTTTCAGCACTACCTCTACACCCACACCGATTCGTCCACGATACGCCACATGTTTCGCGTCGCTTCCGGACTGGATTCGATGGTTCTCGGCGAACCACAGATTCTTGGGCAAATGAAATCGGCCTACCAAATCGCGACCGAAGCCGGCACCATCGGGAAGACTCTCGGCAAACTCTTTCAGCATACCTTTGCCGCCGCGAAGAAAGTTAGGACCGACACCGCCATCGGCAACAGCCCCGTCTCCGTGGCATTTGCAGCCATCCGCCTGGCCCAGCGGATTTTTGAGGATCTCAGCCAACAAACCGCGATCCTGATCGGCGCCGGTGAGACCATCGAACTGACCGCCCGACACCTCACCGAAAGCAGGATCGGTGAACTGATCATCGCTAACCGCACCTACGACCGCGCCCATCTTTTAGCCCAACAGTTCAATGGCTTTGCCATCTCACTTTCAGAGCTTCCCCAACATCTGTCGCGGGCCGATATCGTGGTCTCCTCGACAGGAAGCCCACTGCCGCTCCTTGGCAAAGGCAGTGTCGAGAGCGCGATTAAAGCGCGCAAGCACAAACCGATGTTTATGGTTGATCTAGCCGTTCCCCGCGACATCGAACCTGAAGTGGCGCAGTTAAGGGATGTCTATCTCTACACGGTGGATGATCTTCGGAACACCATCCAAGAAAACATGCGTTCACGGCAAGAGGCCGCCAAGCAAGCAGAAGAAATCATCGACGTCGAGGTCTCGCACTTCCTCAACTGGCTTCGCGCCCAAGGCGCCACGAGCACTATCAGGGACCTTAGAACACAGGCTGAGCAGCTAAGGGACGAAGTGCTTTTCAAAGCGCTTCAGGATCTTAAGCGAGGACAAGATCCTCAGCAAATCCTTGAAGTATTGGCCGCCCAGCTCACCAACAAACTGACCCACCTCCCCAGCACCCAATTAAAACACGCCGGCACCCATGAGCGTCATGACCTGATTGCTGCCGCCCGAGAACTTTTCCAACTCAAGGACCCGAACTGATTCGTGAAACCGTCCATCCGCCAAAAACTGGAACATCTCTCCCAGCGCTTTGAAGAAATCACCGCCCTGCTTGCAGAACCTGAAACCCAGAACGATCAGGATCGATTTCGGTCGCTGAGCCGGGAATATGCCCAACTGAACCCCTTGGTGACCACCTTTCTGGATTATCTGAGGACACTCGACACCATCGCCTTTGCCCAGACCTTGATGGAGGATGAGGATCGTGAAGTCCGCGCCATGGCCAAAGACGAGCTGGACGCGGCGAAGCTCGAAGAAACCGAGCTTGAGCAAGCACTCCAGGTGCTTCTTCTGCCCAAAGATCCCAACGATGAGCGGAATATCTTCCTTGAGGTTCGAGCCGGAACCGGGGGGGCCGAGGCCGCCCTCTTTGCCGGCGACCTTTATCGCATGTATCTGCGCTATGCCGAACAGAAGGGATGGAAGGCCGAAGTCATGAGCGAAAGCGATGGCGAACAGGGCGGCTACAAGGAAATCATCGTTCGCATCAGCGGTCAGGATGTCTACTCGCAACTGAAATTCGAAGCCGGTGCCCATCGGGTTCAACGCGTGCCTGAAACCGAAGCTCAGGGTCGAATCCATACCTCGGCTTGTACGGTGGCCGTTCTTCCAGAAGTCGAGGACGTCGAATTTGAAATCAATCCCGCCGATCTCAGAGTAGATACCTATCGTGCCTCTGGCGCAGGCGGGCAACATGTCAACAAAACCGAATCCGCTATCAGAATCACCCATATCCCGACCGGCGTCGTCGTTGAGTGTCAGGATGAGCGCTCGCAACACAAGAACAGAGCGCGCGCCATGTCGCTGTTGCAGTCGCGTATTCTCTCCGCCGAACAGGACAAGCAGTCGGCGGAAATCGCCGCTTCACGCAAACTACAAGTCGGTAGCGGCGATCGCTCCGAACGAATCAGAACCTACAATTTCCCCCAAGGACGCCTCACCGATCATCGCATCAACCTAACGCTCTACAAACTTGAAGGGATTCTCGAAGGAGACCTTGATCCGATCATTGAACCCTTGATTAGCGAGCATCAGGCCGAACTACTGCAGCAACTTGCCGAGGACTAACCGCATCAGCCTAGAAACACGGGCCATTGGGGACCTCCTCAAGAGCGCCAAAAAGCAACTGGCTGAGGCTTCAGACTCCCCCAGCATGGATGCGGAGATTCTTCTCATGCATGCGCTTGGGGTCAATCGCAGTTATTTGAGAGCCTGGCCTGAAAGAGCGATCACCGCGAACGCTTTGGCGCGTTTTGAAGGGGGGGTCGCGCAACGCCTGGAGGGTCACCCCATCGCCTACCTGATTGGCCAGCGCGAATTCTGGTCACGATCCTTTATCGTCACGCCCGGCGTCCTGATTCCCCGCCCCGCCAGCGAGTTGCTGGTTGAACAAGCTTTGCGCCTCCTCCCGGATCAACAACCCGCAGAACTCCTTGACCTTGGCACCGGCAGCGGCGCCCTCGGCATCACCCTCGCAGCGGAGCGCCCTAACATCAGCGTCACGGCCATCGACCACAGCGCCGAGGCGCTCGAGGTCGCGCGTCAAAATGCTGAGCGCATGGCGCCGAACAACATCCGCTTCATTCTCTCGAACTGGTTAGAAGACTGTGATCCCACAAACCCCTTCGACCTAATCGTCTCTAATCCACCTTACATCAGCGATCAAGACCCTCATCTCACTCAAGGTGACCTTCGATTCGAACCGAGGAGTGCACTCGCCTCCGGGGAAGATGGTCTTGATGCCCTTCGAATTATCATCAGAGAAGCCAAGGACTATCTAAAACCCGAGGGCAGCCTGCTCCTCGAACATGGCTATCGACAGGCTTCCACTGTGGCCACCCTCCTTCAGCAGTTCGGATACCGAGACATCACCCATGCCAAAGACCTCGAGGGACATTGGCGCTGCACCATGGCAAGATATGCGACCCCTCTCACCTGAATCCCCTTGATGGCCATGGCCCACCAACGCATCACCCTCTCCCGCCAGCTGACGAACCAGCTCCTCGCCCTCGCGCAAGCCGCAGGGCCTGAAGGCCTGAGCGGGATCATTTCAGGGGATCAAGGCCAACTCCAGAGCTTTCATGCGGTCAATCCAGCCCTGGTGGCGGCAGAAAAGGCCCTTCAAGACAGACTCGCCCTATCGGGTGAAAAGATCACGGCGACCGTTCACAGCTATCATGAAGGCCTCCCCACCCTCCAAAGGGACCTCCCACCCATGTCGCTGAAACCAGACCTCCCTCACCTCATTGTGACCACGAATATTAAGGGGGTCCTTGAAATGAGGGCCTTTGAGCTCTTCAGCGATGATGCGCCTCGAGAGATCCCTCTTAGCCTTCGGGAGGAACGTGTAAAACCGTCTTAACCTGCTGCTAAAAGGATCTAGGTCTAACTAAAACGCTGGTGAAGCGGGCTCTGACGAGGGAAATGAGCCTTCAGAAATTCCATCTGGTCACTTAAAACTCGACGCCCCTGAAGATAAACGTATTCGGCGTGGGTTGGGGTAAAGGGAATAGCCAGTAACTGCATCCCGGCCTGCTCCGGGGTCCGCCCTGCTTTGTGATTGTTGCATCGCTTGCAGGCGGAAACCACATTTGACCAAAGATCCCTGCCGCCCTGACTTAAGGGCTTAACATGATCCCTTGAAAGATCAGAGTGACGGAACTGAAAGCCGCAATAAAGACAAAGATGATCATCCCGCCGGAACAAGGCGGGATTATTGAGAGGCGGTGTGTAATTTTGGGTAAAGCCCAGAGAGCGCTTGTGCTGATGGTTCGTTGCGATGATCGAATGGACCACGATGAGGCTTTGCCGGCCACTTTTGGCATTGACTCCACCCCTGAGGGTATAGAGTGGGCTGCCGCAACTGTAGGCCACCATATCAAGATGATAGAGCTTGGCGGCATCCTGGTAACCGAGCCACTCCAGCGGCATCCCGGACGCATCTGTTCGCAACACCTGTAGCTGACAAATCTGCATGGGCCCTCCTCCCGTTAGAATTTTAGTTCGTTATCATTCGAGTGAATAAGCAATTGATTTCAATCTGTCTTCTGCTGCACAGTGTATGCAATTTCAGGCGCGAGAAGAAACCCTTGAGATCTTCATCACTGCGTCGACCTCAAGCGGGTAAAGAGGGCCCAGCGACCATGACCCCTCTCTCACCATGCCTCGACCCTTGAGACAGCGCTTTCTGCCATCGGTTGCAATAAACGACATGCCCACCGTTTTCAATATCGCGCTTCCGGTGCCCATGCACCGGATCTTTGACTATTTACCGCCTGAAGGGCTTGAGGCGCATGGCGTTCAACCAGGGGTGCGCGTTGAGGTTCCCTTCGGCCGTAGTCGTAAAATCGGCATTCTCCTCGGGGTTAAAGACACCTCCGACATTCCAAATGACCGACTAAGAGCCGCCTTATCCATTCTTGATAGCGCCCCCTTATTAGGCCCTGAAGACCTTGCTTTACTGACCTGGACCAGTCGTTACTATCATCACCCTCTCGGTGAAACCCTCTTCTCAGCGATGGCGGTTTCGCTCCGCAAGGGGGGAAAAAGCCTGCCCGCTCAAGAACAACGTCTGGTTTTGAGTCCGCAGCCTGAGGGTCCGAGCTTCTCAAAAAAAGCCCCCCGCCAAAGCGAACTCCTTCAATACCTCCATCAATCAAATAATGGCCTTTCAAGAAGCGAACTCGCTGCCGCTCATCCCCAGTATCCCGCTGCAGCAAGCGCCCTGGTCAAAAAGGGCCTTGCCACCTGGCAGACGGTCATCACCGAGGAGCGCCGCCCTGACCCCTCGCCCCCCCTTTGCGCACCACCCGAACTCAATGTTCATCAGACCGCAGCCGTTGCCCATATTTCGGCACGCCTCGATGCCTTCAATGTCTTTCTGCTCGAAGGTGTGACGGGCAGCGGTAAAACCGAGGTTTATCTTCGCCTGACCGAGAAGGTTTTAGCTCGGGGGCAGCAAGTCATGATTTTGTTTCCTGAGATCAACCTCACACCACAACTTGAGTCACGTTTCAAGGCTCGCTTTGATGCCAAACTTGCGATCGTCCATTCCGGCCTTCCCGAGGGCCAGAGGCGCGACGCTTGGCTCTCGATTCAAAGGGGCGATGCGGCCATCCTTCTCGGGACCCGATCTGCCGTTTTTACGCCGAGCCCTAGACTTGGCCTGATCATTCTGGACGAAGAACATGACAGCTCATTTAAACAGCAAGAGGGGCTTCGTTTTTCAGCGCGCGATATCGCCATCATGCGCGCCAGAAGATTGGGACTCCCCATCGTCCTAGGCTCAGCCACACCCTCGCTTGAAAGCCTAGCGAACGTTGACGCTGGCCGTTACCACCCGGTGTCTCTCCCAAAGCGAGCAGGCGCCGCCAGTCTCCCTCGCTTCGAAACGATCGATATCCGCGCACAATCCCTTCAGGAGGGACTGTCATCCCAACTCGTTCAAAGAATGAGGGAGACCCTTTCGCGCGGCGAACAAGTCCTTTTGTTTGTTAATCGAAGAGGGTTCGCGCCGACCTTGATCTGTCACCAATGCGGCTGGGTTGCGCCCTGTCCAGACTGCGATGCAAGGCTTGTGATTCACCAAAAAGAGCTTTGCCTCCGCTGCCACCATTGCGGCCTTGAGACGCCCCTTCCGACCCGCTGTCCTGCCTGTAGGCAGGCCGAACTGAAGCCACTGGGTCTTGGCACGGAACGGATTGAGGAAGCTCTAAAAACCCTTTTTAGCGATCAGCGGATTGCGCGCATCGACCGGGACAGCACCCGCCATAAGGGCGCTCTCGACCGGGTTCTTAACGCCGTTCACGCGGGCCGAATCAATCTTTTGGTCGGAACCCAAATGATTGCCAAGGGCCACCATTTTCCTGGCGTGACACTGGTTGGGATTCTGGATGTCGATGCCGGACTTTTCAGTACCGACTTTCGGGCGGGAGAAAAAACCGCTCAACTGATCATCCAGGTCGCGGGTCGGGCCGGTAGAGAGGAAAAACCAGGAACTGTGCTGCTCCAGACCCGAAACCCGAGCCACCCCCTACTACACACATTGATTGAGCAAGGGTACCCCGCCTTCGCCGCCGACTGCCTGAAGGAGCGGCGGGTAGCGGGACTCCCGCCCTTTTCCCATCAGGGGCTGATTCGATGTGACGCCCTGGTGAGTCAGGATGCCGAAGCCTTTCTGACGCAGCTGAGGGACCGCATCGCCTCCAATCCCTCTTCCGTGATGGTGCTAGGCCCTGTCCCTGCCCCGATGGCCCGAAGAGGGAATCGCTTCCGCTGGCAACTGTTACTCCAAGCCCCTCAGCGAGGTCAGCTGCATGCTTTGCTGGATGTCATAACAGCGTCTACCGAAACCATCACCTCACGACATCGGGTTCGCTGGTCCCTCGACATTGATCCGGTGGATCTTTTCTAGGGAATCAGGTCCCCGCTGATCGCTTGCAGCCCGCCAATCATAGGCCCCCCTCGGTTTGACTGGAGGGATGACTGTAATTCTGGAAAAATGGGCGGGCCTTCAGTTCCAACCGCGCTTAAGGCCAGGGCCAAGCTGACCCACGTCATCGCGTCAAAACAATAACCAGTCGATCTAAATTACAACGAGGAAAACGACATGACGGATACCAACACTCCCACCGAAGCAGTCAAGAAGACCCGCAGGGCTCCCACCGAAGCAGCCGCCACCACACCGGCTGCGCCGATGAGCCTTCGGGAACTGATCGTGGGTGATGAAGCGATCGTCACCACTATCGCCGCGCTCACCGACAAGCTCTTTGCGGATCCCAGAATCAACTATGTGCTTTTTGGCGTCAGCCGCTCCGATATGGGAGACCATAACAAAGCTTTTCTCTCTGTGCTTTTGAAAGAAGATGCCGACGCGCCCAGCAGCGATCTCGGAGACGCCTTTTCAAAGCTTCTGGAGAAGGGTCTTAAAAAGAGCCACATCACGCTGATGTTTGACCACCTAAAAGACACCCTGAAGGAAATGAAACTCTCTGATGACGCCTCAGAGATCCTTGCGAAGGGTGCTGATAAGATCCACCAACAGCTCTTCGGCAAGTAGCCTAAAACAACCGATCGCCACGGACGGCGATCAGGTTTTTGGGGAAAGCCCTCTGGATTTAAGCGATCCCCTGATGAGCGGCAAACCCTCCAAAATGAAGGCAAACCCCAGAAAAAGTCCCATCACCAAAAGACCCGCTCCCATCGAGCGCCAGCCACAAACCGCGACCAATTCCTGATCCAACAGGACCCCCCCCAAGGCGAGCAGGATATAGCCAAGGATTCGACCGACCGGGTAAGGAACGGGGTAAAAGATCCGTCCGAGGATATAGGAAACCAGCATCATCACCCCATAACAGACAAGGGTTGCCCATGCCGCGCCCATGTAGCCATAAATGGGGATCCACCAGAGATTGAGGCCGATCGTCACGAGCGCGCCCATCAAGGATACCCAGGCACCCATCATGGTCCGATCCGTCAGCTTGTACCAAATGGACAGATTCACGTAAATGCCAAGAAAAAGATTAGCCATCAGCAGGATGGGGACGACCGCAAGGCCCTCTCGGTAAGCTTCGCCAATGAAATATTGGAAATAGTCGATGAACAGCGTGACCAACAGAAAAATAAAGACGCAGAAAACGACAAAATAGCGCATCACCAAGGCGTAGGCACGAGGGGCATCGGATCGACCCGCCATCGAAAAGAAGAAGGGTTCACCCGCATAGCGAAAGGCCTGAACAAAGAGGGTCATGAGGATTGATAATTTGTAACAAGCCCCATAGATGCCAAGCTGACGAAGATTTTCCGGAAGGTCATAAGGCAACAGGGCCTTGAGTATCGCGCGATCGAGCATCTCATTGATGATCCCCGCAAACCCGATCACGACCATCGGCAGCGAATAACGGAGAATCTTCCTGATGCAAGGACCTAAGGGCTCTAATCCCTCACCCCGAAACTCCGGCAGCAGCAATAAAACCTTGATGGCGCTCGCCACTAAATTAGCCACAAAGATATAGCCAATACCCACCTCAGGATCATAGTAGGCAAGCCATGGGGAATCTGGCCAGATCCTGAAAGCCTCTGGAAGCAAGACAATGAAGAATACATTGAGGCCAATCGTGATCCCGATTTCAGTGAGCTTGATGGCGGCAAATCGCATCGCCCGATCCTCCGCTCGTAGTCGAGCAAAAGGCAGTGATCCGATCGCATCGAGGGCGAGAATGAGGCTGAAGATGATCAGATATTCCGGGTGATCCTGGTAAAGAAGGAGAGCCGAAAGTGGCTCCCGGTTGGCCCAAACCAGCAGCACAAAAGCCAGATTGAAAGGAATCAGAACGCGAAGCGCCGAGCGATAAGCTAGACCAGGAGGGAAGTCCTTTTGACTCCGGAACCTGAAATAACCGGTTTCAAGCCCGAGGACCAATGCGACACTCAAAAACCCGGCATAGGCATAAAGCTCAGAGACCACGCCGTAATCCCTGGCCGGAAACGAATAGGTGTAAAGCGGGACCAACAGGTAGTTGAGAAACCGGCCGACGATACTGCTCAAACCATAGACCATGGTCTGAGAGGCAAGCTTACGAAGCATGTTCAAGAGGGGTTTTTAGATGTTAGGTGGGTGACCCACATTGTAATCCTCCCATGAGGGGAGTCCCAGTGACCTTTGCCAAGTCTTGCTGCAAATGGATACCATGGCCCCTATGAAACGCTTAGTTTCAATACGGCCCATCCCTATCGCCTCAGTTTCCGGAAAAAAGATTCAGGCCATGATCGAATTTGACAACGTCAGCAAGCGTTACCCCGACAGTGGCGAGGCCCTCTCAGAGGTCAACTTCAGCCTCCAACGCGGCGAGTTGGCTTTTTTGACCGGACATTCAGGGGCAGGCAAAACGACTCTGCTTCGCCTCATTGCAGCGCTCGAGCGACCGAGTCGCGGGGACATTTTCCTAGAGGGCACCAGCATCAAAGGTCTTCAAAAACGACAAATTCCTTTTCTGAGACGAAAGCTGGGTCTCATTTTCCAAGACTACCGTTTACTCAATCATCTCAGCGTTTATGACAATGTCGCTCTGCCCTTAGAAATCATGGGGCATCACCCTGACGATATTAGCCGGAGAGTGCGCGCCGCGCTCGATAAAGTGGGTCTTCTTAAAAAGGAAAAACGACTGCCTCTGGCGCTCTCTGGGGGTGAACAGCAGCGGGTGGGCATTGCTCGGGCCATTGTGCACAAGCCGCCGTTGATTCTTGCCGATGAGCCAACCGGCAATCTCGATCCTGATCTTGCCGAGGAAATTATGCGGATGTTCCGTGATTTCAACGATGTGGGCGTTACCCTACTCATCGCCAGTCATGATCAACAACTGGTCCAGCGTTTCAGTCGGCGCACCCTGCGCCTTGACCATGGAAAGCTCACGGAAGGGGGCCTTAACGATGCTGAAGAATAGCTCTTCCAAAGGGCGGCCTGGGCTTTTTCGGCAGCCGCTCTCTCAAAAGATTCGCTGGTCGGTTCGCCTTAAAACCTACGCGCTAGCCCACCTCCACTCTCTTCAAGGCAGTTTTCTCAGAATCTGGGAAACCCCCATCGCGAGCAGTCTGACCATTCTTGTGGTGGCCATAGCCCTAGCGCTTCCAGCAAGCTTTCATGCCTTGATTCAAAACGCGCGCTTACCCATCGAAGCACTCCAGACCACGAGCCAAATTTCCCTCTTCCTAAAACCTGAGATTACCAATGAGGCCGCTCGGCGCTTGACCGAGAAACTCGGGGGGTTTCCTCTCATCCTCGGGACCCAGCTACTGACCAAAGAGGATGGACTGAGGGAACTGATCGCCTACAGTGGCTTCGCTGATGCCCTTTCAGCGCTGCACGGCAACCCCCTGCCGGCGGTCATTCTCGTCCGGCCCCGGATGACGGATGCGGCTGCCGTGACCCTGATGCTTAACGAACTTCGCCGTTTATCAGAAGCTGATCACGTTCAATTCGATGACGAGTGGTTAAAAAAATTAAGGGCCGTTCTCGCGATCGCTGAGCGATGCATCGCCGCCTTCAGCATCCTTCTGGGTTTCGGCGTTGTTTTCATTGTCGGCAATACCATCCGGCTTGAACTTCAAAGCCGACGTGAAGAAATCGCCGTCAATAAAATGCTAGGGGCAACCGATCATTTCATTCGCCGGCCCTTTATTCATTCTGGCTTTTGGTATGCCTTTCTTGGCGCCCTCATGGCATGGCTGGTGGCTAACCTCCTCATCCTCGGCATTCAATCGCCCGCCAATGAGCTCGCCGAACTCTATGGAAGCCCCTATCGTCTTGCCTACCTCGACCTCCGCGGCACGGCCCTCTTGATGGGCAGCGCCATCGTGCTGGGCATCGTGGGTGCCATAGTCGTCGTCAATCATTTCCTCAAGGATCTCGAACCGCTTTAAGGGTCAATCAAGGCCTAAAAGTGATTCCCCCGGAGCCCTTTCATCCCGAAAGGGAACTTCAATTAGCACTCACTGTCGTAGAGTGCTAACATCATCGCATGAACTTCTATCGTGTTGGGGGACCGTCATTATGACCCGTGAACTTTCTTTACCCTTTAATGCTTCGGTGGGCTCCATCGACAGCTACATGTCTGCCATTGCCAAACTTCCTCGGCTAGACTTAGAGGACGAGCGCGCGCTCGCCCAGCGATTCCGGGAATCCGGAGATCTTGAGGCCGCACGGGAGCTGGTCATGGCCAATCTCCGCTTTGTGGCTCACGTTGCCAGGGGCTACATGGGCTATGGCCTCGCCCTCCCTGATTTAATCCAGGAGGGGAATATCGGCCTCATGAAGGCCGTCAAGCGATTTGATCCTGACATGGGCGTCCGTCTAGTCTCTTTTGCGGTCCATTGGATCAAGGCTGAAATCCATGAGTACATCATCCAAAACTGGCGGATCGTCAAGGTCGCAACCACCAAAGCGCAGCGGAAGCTCTTTTTCAATCTCCGGAAGTACAAGACCCAATTAGGATGGCTGACTGAGAATGAGGCCCAAACCGTCGCCGAAGAGCTTGGCGTGGACCTTGCGGCGGTCTATGAGATGGAAGGCCGCTTGAGCAGTCAGGATCTCGCCTATGATGCACCGGATGATGCCGAGGACAGTGATCGAGAGTCCCTGGCGCCCGCGCACTATCTGCAGCAGGCGCATGCCGACCCCGCTGATGTTCTCGAGGAAGAGGATTGGGATGCTCACCATGAGCAGCGGCTCATCCAAGCGATCGAACAACTGGATGATCGCAGCCAGGATATCGTCCGAAGCCGCTGGCTGAATGAAGGCAAGCTGACCCTTCATGATTTAGCGGCTCGATATAATGTCTCCGCAGAGCGAATTCGCCAACTTGAGGCCTCGGCCATGAAACGGCTGAAACTCTCCATCAACGGCTGAATCAGTTAACGAGAGGAGGCTTTGCCGCCTGGCCCCGACAGAGGAGGATCGAACATGAGTAAGGTTTTTACTATTCAACTGACCGCACCGCCTGAGGCGGTGATTGCCGCCGCTAAGATCGCCGCCCAAAAGAACGGTGTCGCCATGGAGGGCGATGAGACGGAGGGGCACTTTGATGGACATGGCATCAAGGGATCCTACGCGATTCTCGATCAGATCCTTTCCGTGAGTATCATCCAAAAACCCCTCGTGATGCCTTGGGGGATGATTGAAAAAACCCTAACCAACTTCTTCACCAAGGGCGCCTAAATCCCTAGGCGCCTTTCAGGCTATTAGGGATCCCTCTGTATCAGGCCTTGTGATAGATTTCGGCGCCCGCGCTCTTAAACTCCTCCGCCATTTCCTCAAGCCCAACAGCCAATCCCTTCGCATCGTCGAGGCCCTTGGAGCGCGCATATTCCCGGACATCCTGAGTGATCTTCATGGAACAGAAGTGAGGACCACACATGGAACAAAAATGGGCCAGCTTGGCGCCATCCTGAGGCAAGGTTTCATCATGAAATTCGAGCGCCTTTTCAGGGTCCAGCGACAGATTGAACTGATCGGCCCAACGAAACTCAAATCGGGCCTTAGACAGCGCATTATCACGCGCCTGGGCCCCTGGATGGCCCTTGCCAAGATCTGCGGCGTGTGCCGCGATCTTGTAGGCAATGATGCCATCGCGAACATCCTGCTTATTGGGAAGCCCGAGATGCTCCTTAGGGGTCACATAACAGAGCATTGCGGTTCCATACCATCCAATCATCGCGGCACCGATCGCACTGGTGATGTGATCATACCCCGGTGCGATATCCGTGGTGAGTGGTCCCAGCGTATAGAAGGGGGCCTCATGACAATGCTTGAGCTGTTCTTCCATATTGGCCTTGATCATGTGCATCGGGACATGACCTGGTCCCTCAATCATCACCTGGACATCATGCTTCCAAGCCACCTGAGTCAACTCACCTAGCGTGTGGAGTTCGGCAAACTGAGCCGCATCATTGGCATCGGCAATAGATCCCGGCCGGAGGCCATCGCCCAGCGAGAAAGCCACATCGTAGGCCTTCATGATCTCGCAAATGTCCTCAAAATGGGTATAGAGGAAACTTTCACGATGGTGAGCAAGGCACCACTTCGCCATGATGGAGCCCCCTCGGGAGACGATGCCGGTCACCCGCTTCGCGGTTAAGGGAATATGCGCCAGGCGAATACCCGCATGGATCGTGAAATAGTCGACGCCTTGCTCCGCCTGCTCGATCAAGGTGTCTCTAAAGATCTCCCAGGTCAATGCCTCAGCACGACCATCGACCTTCTCAAGCGCTTGATAGATGGGAACCGTTCCAATCGGTACCGGAGAATTGCGAATGATCCACTCCCGGGTCTCATGGATATTCTTGCCGGTCGAAAGATCCATGACCGTATCGCCACCCCAGCGAATCGACCACAGCATCTTTTCGACCTCCTCCTCAATCGAGGAAGTCACCGCCGAATTACCCAGATTGCAATTGATCTTAACCAGGAAGTTTCGGCCGATAATCATCGGCTCCGACTCTGGGTGATTGATGTTATTGGGGATAATCGCACGGCCTCTAGCGACCTCGTCGCGAACGAACTCAGGCGTAATCAACTTCGGTATCGCTGCACCGAAGGATTCCCCAGGATGCTGTTCCCGGTAGATCTCCGCCATGGCCTCCATCCGCTGATTTTCCCGAATGGCAATGAATTCCATCTCCGGAGTCACCAGGCCTTTCCGCGCATAATGCATCTGCGTCACATTGGACCCGGATTTAGCCCGACGCGGACGCTGAATGTGCTCGAAGCGGAGCTTCTCAAGCTCTGGGTCGGTTTGGCGACGCTGCCCATAGAGCGAACTTGGGCCTTCAAGCAGCTCCGTGTCCTGACGCTCATCAATCCAGGCCGCCCTTAACGGGGGCAAGCCCATCCTTAAATCGATGGTAACCGAGGGGTCCGTATAAAGGCCCGAGGTGTCATAAACGTAGACGGGTGGATTCTGTTCTGCGCCATGGCCTGTTGGCGTGTCGGACTGACTGACCTTCCGCATGGGCACCCTGATATCCGGTCGAGAGCCTTCGATATAGACCTTTTCAGAGGCGGCAAAGGGCTTTATCGATGCTCGCTTGGCGGTCACGGCATCATGGAGGTCGGTTTCGGGTAAGGCGTTCATCGGAAGCTCCTCGACGGATGGCAATATCGGGCCAGCGGAGGAGTCATCCAAGATTAGGTCTGCGACGATGTCAGGGCCTATATTTGGAGAGGCTTTCCTACGCCGGTTCTAACCGGGTCAGGTTCAAAGGGTGTGTCTCAGCCCGGGTCGATTTCATCGACCAAGGCACCCCTAGCCCTAGGACTCGTTAAGCTAATGCATGACCGCTATTTTGGCAAGGAGGAGCTCACCGATCCCCGCAGATAGATCGCCCCAACCTCCTCATATCCGTTCTAACGAAGCCGCATGACCCATGCATTAGTTATAAATAGGATAAACTGCTCGGGCTCTCCTCGCTCCCATAACCGGCATCGAGCGCTTGATCACCTGATGATGGCTGCGGCTATCGATAGACAGACGCTGATACGAAGAGATTTATGTTTGGACTCGACCTCAATATCGCCCAAGTTGTTTCAGGCCTTTTAGTCGGATTTCTCGTCGGCCTGACCGGCGTCGGGGGCGGCTCCCTGATGACCCCCATCTTGGTGTTCATTTTTGGTTTCGCCCCCAAAGCAGCCGTTGGCACCGATCTCTTGTTTGCCGCCATCACCAAAACCGGCGGGGTCTTTGTTCATCACGGCAAACATCGATCCGTGGATTGGAAAATCGTCTTTCACTTGTGCCTCGGCAGCATCCCGGCGGCTCTTTTAATTATTTATCTTCTGGAAACCGTCTTCACCAAGGATGAGGCGGTGACCTCAGCCATCACCTTTAGCCTTGGGATTGCCCTCATCTTCACCTCGCTGGCACTTTTTGTTCGAAGCCGCCTGATTGCGAAGCGGCTTGACGATGAGGTCGCGCGGCAGCGCCTCCAGCACAGCGAACGTTTCGGAGCCTTACAAACCCCCCTGACCATCTTGGTAGGGATTCTGCTCGGCGTCCTGGTCACCCTCTCCTCCGTTGGCGCAGGAGCCCTTGGAACGATTGCGCTCCTTTTTCTTTATCCGCGTCTGGCCACGGTTCGTGTTGTTGGCACCGATCTGGCCCATGCCATCCCTTTAACCACCGTTGCGGGTCTTGGTCACCTCCACATGGGGAACGTTGACTTGCATCTCCTCATGAGTCTGTTATTGGGCTCTCTTCCGGGCATTTATGCAGGAAGCCATCTGAGCGCGAAAATCCCGGAGCGGATCCTTCGTCCCATCTTGGCAACGCTGCTCATGATCATCGGGCTCAAATTTGTTGCCTAAAGGCTCGGCTGCGCGTCGATTCTGAAGCAGCCTTCTAGATGATCATTGACCATCCCCACGGCCTGCATGAAGGAGTAGCAAATCACCGGCCCCACAAAGCTAAAACCGCGTTGTTTGAGCGCCTGACTCAAGGACTCAGAGACGTCACTCTGCGCAGGAAGCGCCGCCATCGAGGGAAAAACCTGGTTGTGGGGGCCACCCTCCATGAACCCCCAAATAAAGGCATCAAAACTGCCAAGCTCTTCTTGGACTCTCAAAAAGGCGCGCGCATTATTGACCGCAGACTGAAGCTTGAGGCGGTTTCGAACCAGACCGGGATTGGCCATCAGCGCCTCAAGGGCTGAGGCATCAAAGTTCGCAACCGCTTCAGGATCAAAGCCGCAAAAAGCCTCACGATAAGCCGCCCTCTTTTCAAGGATGGTTCTCCAAGAGAGCCCTGCCTGGGCCCCTTCGAGCACCAGGAACTCATACAGTGTCCGATCCTCATGAACCGGCCAGCCCCATTCCTCGTCATGATAAAGGGCCTCTATAGCTGAGCGTTCTGCCCAAGAGCAACGCTTTATGAGTGGCATCGTTCAGAACGCTGCGGGAGGGAACGTCGATCCTAAAGCCTCCGCATCTGGCCAAAGACTCCAAACCGGTGTCACGTCCTTCGGCATCGGCGGGAGACGACCCAATTTGGGCCAGCCCTGGTCCGGACCATGAAAATCAGAGCCACAGGACCCCAAGAGATCAAACCGTTTGGCCAGTTGCGCACTGGCCTGAACATCACCCGGGCTGGCTTGACCTGAAAGAACTTCAATCGCCTGTCCGCCGAAGTCCTTGAACTCCAGCGCCAGCCGCCTGAGCCAGCTCCCGGTCAACTTATAACGAATCGGGTGAGCAAGGACCGCCACGCCGCCAGCGCCCCGAATCCACGCAATGGCTGTTTCAAGGCCAGCCCACGTACTATGAACATAACCTGGTTTTCCTGGGGTCAGATAGCGATTGAAGACATCTCTCACATCCGCGGCCAGACCCCGCCTCGCAAGACAATGCGCAAAATGCGTTCGGGTCACCATCCCCTGCCCTGCAAGAGAAAGAACCTCATCATAAATGCCGATCACCCCAACCTTTTCGAGCCGCTGCGCCATTTCAAAGGCTCGTTGCTGGCGATGAAGGGCGAGACCCTCAAGACCGGCTCTCAACGGTGGGTGACCCGAATCGACACGAAGCCCCACCAGATGGAGCGTCTTGCCCTGCCAGGTCACTGAAATCTCCACCCCAGGGAGAAAGCCCACCCCGAGTTCGCGGGCGGCTTCCTCGGCCTGCTGGTGGCCGGCCATGGTGTCATGATCGGTGAGTGCGATGACATGAATACCGGCCGCCACCGCCCGCTCTATGAGCCCCCGAGGGCTATAAGCGCCATCCGAGTATGTTGAGTGCGCATGAAGGTCAAAAACCCGCGCGATTGCAGCGCTCATGAAAGGGCCTCCCCCGAAGCTTGAGCCGCCAAAGGTCTCGATGTTCCAGCCCCATAGAACGTGGCATAAAGCCCGCGACGCGCCATCAAGGCCTCATGCGTGCCCTCCTCCTGGAGCTGTCCATCCTCAAACACTAAGATGCGGTCGGCATGGCGAATGGCGCTCAATCGATGCGCCACAATGAGGGTGGTTCGGTTGGCCAGAAAATGGTCCAGTGATTCATAGAGGCGGGCTTCGGTGAGGTTATCGACGGCTGAGGTCGCTTCATCCAGGATGACCACCTTGGGATCTTGCAAGACCATCCGCGCAATCGCAAGTCGCTGGCGCTGGCCACCTGAGAGACGAACCCCCATCCGACCCACCATGGCATCGAGTCCCCCAGTTGACGCCTCAATGAATTCACGAAGCTGCGCAACCTCAAGGGCGTGCCAGATGGCGGCATCGTCCGCGGTTCTCCCAAGCGTGACGTTGGCCCTGACAGAATCGTTAAACAAAACCGGATGCTGCAATACCGTGACCACATTTTCCCGCACCACATCGAGGCCTATCTGATCCATCGGAACCCCATCAAACGCGATCATTCCTTTGGAAAGCGGGTAGAGGCCGATCAAGAGCTGTATCAATGTCGATTTCCCACCTCCACTAGCTCCAACCAGCGCCACGCGCTCACCCGGTGCCACCTCCAAATTGATTGCATGCAACACCTCAAGACCACTGCCATAGGAAAACGAGAGGTCTTTCACCGAGAGCCCCACCGTGGTCTTTCCTTGGAAGGGGTTCTCATGATGGGGGTAGTCAGGCTCTTGCTGTCGCCGACAAAACTGGTTCAAGCGCTCCAAAGCTCCCTTCGCCCCATAGAAGGCGACCTGCATTCCAAGGATATCCTGAACCGGCGCCATCATGAACCATAGGTAGCCTGACACCGCCATCATCTCCCCAATGGTTAGGTCCGAATAGACCACCATCAGCAAAGCGATGCCCCTAAATAAATCGAATCCCGTCAGAAAGACCAAAAAACTTAAGCGACCAGCCGCATCGCTCTTCCAGGCATACGCCGCGGAATGCTCCCTGACCGCTCGAGCCTTATCGCTCAAACGCGCCATGTAGTAATGCTCTCGATGACTGGCCCGAATCTGATGAATGCCCTCAAGAACTTCAGAGAGAAGTAACTGAAAGGATCCCAGCGCGGTATTTTCTTGTCGCTTGAGCTCTTTGACCCGCCGCCCAAGACTCCGGGTCAAAACAATGACCAGAGGATTCAGCAAGAGAATAAAGAGCGCCAGCCGCCAGTTCATCCATAAGAGAACGATGGCCGTCCCAGTCAAGGTCAAAAGGGCCACCAACGTCTTCGATACCGTCGCCCCGATGAACTGATCGACGGTATCGAGATCGGTCACCATGTGGGTAATCACCGAGCCGCTGCCCAGGTTCTCGTATTCCACCATCGCAATCCGCTCGAGGCGCTGAATCAATCGACACCGAATGCGGTAAATGATGTCCTTTGAGATCAAACTGAACGCGCGGGTCTGCAGCACATTGAACAAAGCCGCTAAAACTCGGAGCAAAAGCGTCAATCCAAGGAGGGCCAGAATGTAGGTGAGTGGGTCGTGCCACTCGGCTGGAAAAAGGCTATCCATCCAGCGAACTGCGAAGCCTGGATGCTGAAGCAACACCTCATCGACCAATAGCGGCAGTAATAAAGGGACAGGAACCGCCATCAGCGCAGCCAAGATCGCGAGCCCCTGGGCCATCAAAAGATCGCGCCGATGCTCCATGACGACCCGACGGATGTAACGCCAATCGATAAGATCCGTCGTCGACAAAGGTCCTTTTGGGTGCGGGCGGGATGACAAGGCGGATCTCTTAAGGGGAAGACTCATGAAGATTGTAATGAGTGACGCTTGACTCTGCTACAATGGTACGCTTTTTTATTTGAAGACACCCCTCTCACCGCGAAGCTCGGCGGCCTCGGCCTCGAGACCTCATCGGGTCAAGGGGCCAACATCGACGATGACGCTTCTTCCACCTCTGGCGAGCAAGGAATCCTGCAACGCAATGACACCGACTGAATCAACAAAAGCTCACGTCCGACAAAGCAGTTATACGCGAGATGATCTCTTGCTGTGTGGGCATGGAGAGCTTTTCGGGGCCGGCAACGCCCAGCTGCCGCTGCCGCCCATGCTCATGTTCGATCGCATTACCGCCATCAGCGAGAATGGCGGACTCTTCGATAAAGGCTTCATTACTGCCGAACTTGATATTGAGCAGGGGCTCTGGTTCTTTGGCTGTCATTTCGAAAAGGACCCCGTCATGCCAGGGTGTCTCGGCCTCGATGCCATGTGGCAGCTTGTAGGCTTTCATCTCGGCTGGCTCGGCGGCCCGGGCCGCGGCAGAGCGTTGGGGGTTGGCGAAGTAAAATTCCGCGGACAGGTTTTGCCTAGCAACAAGCTGGTAACCTATCGCATCAATTTGAAACGGGTGATGATGCGCAAATTGGTCATGGGCATCGCAGATGCTGAAATGGAATGCGATGGTCGCATCATATACGAGGCGAACGACCTGAGAGTCGGCCTTTTCACCTCCACAGACGACTTCTGAGGAGCAACGTAGCTATGAGACGTGTTGTTGTAACCGGCATTGGTATCGTATCCAGCCTCGGTAACCATAAGACCGCCGTGACCGACGCCCTAAGATCAGGGTCGTCGGGAGTCAGGTTTAGCCCTGAATATGCTGAGCTTGGCTTCAGAAGCCATGTGTACGCCCCCCTCGACATCGATCTCGATGAACGAATCGACCGGAAAGTCCGTCGATTCATGGGGGATGGCGCTGCCTACAACTACCTCGCGATGGAAGAAGCCATCCTCGACGCCGGACTGGGTGAGGATCAGGTATCTCATCCCCGCGCCGGCCTGATCATGGGCTCCGGAGGTCCTTCCACCTCCAATCTCCTTCAGGCCTGGGACTCCTTCAGAGAGAAGGGCATCAAAAAAGTAGGCCCCTATATGGTCCCACGGACCATGTCGAATACGAATTCAGCCTGTCTCGCTACGCCCTTCAAGATTAAAGGCGTCAACTACTCCATCAGTTCCGCCTGTGCCACCAGCGCGCATTGCATTGGCAATGGGGCCGAATTGATTCAGCTCGGGAAGCAAGACATTATCTTTGCTGGTGGCGGCGAAGAGCTGCACTGGACGCTGACGGTCCTGTTTGACGCCATGGGGGCCCTCTCCTCTAAGTACAATGACACACCGGAACGCGCATCAAGAGCCTACGATGCCGATCGTGACGGCTTTGTTATTTCAGGCGGAGGCGGCGTTCTTGTTCTTGAGGAGCTCGAACACGCCCGTCGTCGGGGCGCTAAAATCTATGCCGAGATTGTCGGCTATGGGGCGACCTCTGATGGTTACGACATGGTTCAACCGTCGGGTGAGGGCGCTATTCGCTGCATGCAGCAAGCGATGACCGATATCACGGGGCCGATCGACTATATCAACGCCCACGGCACCAGTACCCCCATTGGTGACATACGCGAACTCGAGGCCGTGAAGTCGGTGTTTGATGAGGCGATCCCTCACATCAGCTCGACCAAGTCGCTTTCGGGTCATTCTCTTGGGGCCGCCGGGGTTCATGAGGCCATCTATACCTTGCTGATGATGGAGCACCGATTCATCACGGCGTCTGCCAATATCGAGAACCTAGACGCTGGCGCCAAAGGCGTGCCCATTGTCAGGGAGCGTCTCGATAACGTCGATTTGAATCTCGCCATGTCCAACAGTTTTGGGTTTGGCGGAACCAATGCCAGCCTCGTCTTTCAGCGGTATGACGGATAGCGCCACCCAAGGCCTCGCTGAAAAAGAGCGATATGACTTTAATAAGCTCCAGAAACGCCTGCGTCGACTGACGGGAGCGGCTATCGCCGACTTCAATATGATAGAAGCCGGCGACAAGGTGATGGTCTGCCTCTCTGGCGGCAAAGATTCCTATACGCTGCTGGATCTCCTCCTGAGCCTCCGACTGAACGCCCCCATCGCCTTTGACATCATTGCGGTTAACCTCGATCAGAAACAGCCTGGTTTCCCAGAAGACGTTTTACCGAATTATCTCAAGGACAGAGGCATCTCTTTCCACATCATTGAGCAAGATACCTACAGCATCGTCAAGCGGGTCATCCCCGAAGGGAAGACCACCTGCGGGCTCTGCTCAAGGCTTCGGCGGGGTCTCCTTTATCGCTACGCTCAGGACAACGGGATCACTAAGATCGCTTTAGGGCATCACCGTGACGACATCATCGAAACCTTCTTTTTGAATCTTTTCTATGGCGGCAGCCTCAAGGCGATGCCACCCAAACTCCTTAGCGATAACCAGGCGCATATCGTGATCCGCCCTCTCGCCTACTGCAAAGAGGCCGACATTGATGCCTATGCGACGGTTCGCGGCTTTCCTCTCATCCCCTGCAACCTCTGTGGATCACAGAAAAATCTTCAGCGGCAGGCCATGAAGGAGATGCTGAAAGCCTGGGACCGACAGCATCCGGGGCGAATTGAAACCATCTTTACGGCACTACAAAACGTCGCCCCATCACAACTCGCTGATCGCCATCTATTTGATTTCATGGGCCTTGAAAGGGTCAGCGGTCAACCAGCCCCCCTTCACCCGGCCATGGCTGAGGGATTGGATATCCTGAATCAATAACCTGGCCACGAAAAATCTCAGCGCACCAAATCGAGCCGCCGCCCTTCAAAATCGAAGACACGGGCACCTCGTGACCCTCAAGAGGACACAACCAGCTATTGCAATTTATCGGAATGTTATTTATAAAATGGCCCGTGCTTTGAGCACTATTAACTATAACTTTTAAGTGTCCAATCAGGAGGTTCCTTATGAAGAAGTTGCTCTGCGTTGTAAGCGTACTCATGATGTCTTTGGTTGTTGTTGGCTGTGGTAACTCACCTGACGGCGACGGGCAGAAGCTCGAAGCTCCTGCTGCTCCTTCTCTGTGAGATAGAGCGTCAACCTGAAATCGGCGCACTGCTTAAAAGCTCTAAGGGGATTCGTTCCTTCCTACAAGACATGCAGATGGCGCATCAGGTGAAAAAAGCCCGGGCAAAGCCCGGGTTTTTTTTGGGCCAAAATAAGTCAGCAAAAGGTGCCGATGGCGTGGCTTCTCAGTCATACTGACTTGACACGTCGCCGGCAGGCTGTAAGATACCGGCCAGCGCTTGACGCTATTTGAAGCTATTCATTAAGCCAACAAGAAAGGTATAAGCACATGGGAATGATTCTCGACCTGGTCGAAAAAATGCGGTCTCCAGTTGGTATCACCGTTACGCTGGTTATTCTCGTCGTCGGTGTTCTGTTTGTTCGTTGGGTTTTCAACGACGAAGAACCGAAGTAAGACGTTTTTTCGACGCAATTTCAGGTGGTGCTTCGGTTGAAGCCGTTAACATCACCTGACTTGCTTCTGGCTGACCGCTTTTCCCGTCTTTATTGTCCTATGAAGCCTTCGTTGCAAGCTTCATCTTTCGATCCCACACACACGCACCCCTCGAATTATCGGCCATGAATATTCTGGTCACTGGGGGTACTGGCTTTATTGGTCGAGCTCTCGTCAAAGCCCTTCTCGCTGACGGCCACAGGGTCACGCTACTCGCTCACCAAACGCTTCCAAAGGACAAGGACTCCTGCCTCATCATGAGGAGCCTTTCTGAATGGTCGCCCGATCAATCCTTTGAGGCAGTCATCAACCTCTCTGGCGCTCCCATCATGGGACGGAGATGGTCGAGTTCCCGTAAAAAAGTCTTATGGGACAGCCGGATTGGCATCACTGAACAACTCCTCGAGCGAATGACCGCCGCGACCATCAAGCCACGGATACTGATCAGTGGCTCTGCGATCGGCATTTACGGGGATCAGGGCGAGCGCACTTTATCAGAGGAAGATCAGGGAAATCATGGTTTTGCTCATGATCTCTGTCTGGCTTGGGAACAAGCTGCTTTTAAAGCAGAAGCGCTCGGGGTTCGGGTCGCTATCCTTCGGACCGGGTTGGTGGTTGGCCGCAAAGGGGGATTCCTTCAGCCGATGCGAATTCCGTTTTCCTTGGGGCTTGGCGGCCGAATCGGTGATGGCCAACAATGGATGTCCTGGATCCATCTCGACGATCATATCGCGCTCACCCGCCTCCTTTTAGCCTCGAAGGATGCGAGGGGTCTATTTAACGCCACCGCACCCAACCCGGTCACCAATCAGGTCTTCACACAAGCGCTAGCGCATCAGCTCCAACGTCCTGCCTTCTGCCACATCCCCGGATGGCTCTTAAAGGGACTCCTGGGTGAAATGGCGGAGCTTTTGCTCGGGAGCCAACGGGTTCTTCCGAAACGCGCAGAGGCCTTGGGGTTTAGGTTCTCCTATCCGACGCTTGAATCTGCCTTAGAAGAGGCTCTCTGAAGGTCGAAAGGGCGCCTTAGAGCTCTCCACTCTGATGGACTGGGGCCATCCAAAAGCGAATACCGGTGTGATTGAAATCCTCCTTCAATTGCTTGAGGACGCTATCCACTTCTCCCGCCTCTAGCAACACTTCAAATCGAATTTGCTGCCGCCGACCAGTCACCTGCTCCATCAAGCTGAGGCGCTCATGCCCTGCCGCGTGCGCACTAACAACGCCGCTCGAAAAGAGTCGATCTTCGGCATTTAACATGAGCCAGTCCACCATGTTGTCCTCAAGGAGTTGGGGGACCATCAGGGTCAGGAGAATCCCCCCGGTCATTTGAGCCTTCCCCCGCCCAGCGAGGCCTCGCCAAAGCGTCGATAAAGAATAGGGAGCATCACCAAAGTCAGCAGCGTCGAGGTGAAAAGGCCACCCACCCCGACCACAGCCAGCGGCCGCTGAATCTCTGATCCTGGGCCTGTCGCAAAAAGGAGTGGAATCAAACCAAAGGCCGCGATCCCTGCCGTCATCAAAACCGGACGCAAACGACGCATCGCTCCCTCCATCACCACGTCCTCCATCGGTTTACCCATGGCCCGCATTTGATTGAAGGTACTGACCATCATCACCCCATTGAGGACTGCGATCCCTAAGAGCGAAATAAAACCGACCGATGAGGAGACCGAGAGATATTCACCCGAAAGCCAAATCCCATAAACACCCCCAATCAAGGCCAGGGGCACATTGGCTAGAACCAAAAGAGATTGTCTGACGGAGTGAAACGTTGAAAACAAGAGAAGAAAAATCATCCCTATAGCCAGCGGGATCACGACGGCGAGACGCGCCGCGGCACGTTGCTGATTCTCGAACTGCCCACCCCATTGAATGACATAGCCTTGAGGTAACACCACACGCTCGGTCACCGCCCGCTTGGCATCCTCCACAAAACCCACCAGATCGCGTCCCTCGACATTGCTTCTGACCACAGAAAAACGCTGGCCACGCTCCCTTGATATCGAAACGGCCCCCTCAATTGACCCCAGGGTTGCAACCGCCGACAAGGGGACCCGCTCCCCATTCGGAAGGGCGATTTGAAGGGTTGACATACTCGCAGGTTCGCCTTGACCCCGAAGCAGCAGGGGGGTCCTCCGGACCCCTTCTTGAACGATCCCAATCTTTCTTCCTTCAATCTGTGTTCTCAAGGTATCGGCGAGACTATCGGCATTTAAGCCCAGCCGGCCCGCGGCCAAGCGATTGACCTTAACAACCAAATATTGCATGCCTTCATTTCGTAGAGTGAAAACGTCCGATGCCCCCTTTATACCTCGCATCACCTCCGCGATGTCTTCCGCCTTCTGATTGAGAACATCAAGCTCAGGTCCATAAAGTTTCACCGCAACATCCCCTCTGACCCCCGTCAACATCTCGGTCACGCGCATCTGAATGGGCTGAGTAAAACTGTAGGCAACGCCTGGAAAGCTATCGAGAACTTTCCGAATGGCGTCAATGAGGGCGGCCTTGTCTGGAACGCCCCAGGTCTTTTGAGGCTTTAAAACCAGGAAGGTATCGGTCTCATTAAGACCCATCGGATCAAGCCCGATTTCATCAGCACCCACCCGAGCCGTAATTCTCTCGACCTCCGGAATATGCTCCAAAATCGCCTTCTGGATCTCCCCATCGATTCGAACCGATTCATCCAAATTGATGGAGGGTAATTTTTCTATCTGAACGATGATGTCTCCCTCGTCCATGGTCGGCATGAAACTTTTGCCTATCTGGGTATAGAGAAGGAGTGCTGAGAGAAATAAGAGGGAGGCCACGACCAAGACTGTTCTCGAATGCTGAAGCGCCCAACGGAGAACCGGTTCATAGAGGGACGCTAGTTTTCTAGCCAACCAAGGCTCCTCATGCTTCACTTTTGTCATTAAGAAGGAAGCCAAGACAGGGATCACCAGCAATGAAAACAACATGGATCCTGACATCGCAAAGACGTTGGTCAGGGCGACGGGCCTAAAGAGCTTTCCTTCAAGGCCCTCCAGCGTCAACAAGGGGATAAACACAATGCCAATAATCAGTGATCCAGAAACCACGGGCGCCATCACTTCACGCATGGCCCGATAGATCACATGGAGTCTCGGTAATCGCTGGCTTTTGCCATGATCTGCAAGATGAGACGTGATGTTTTCGACGACGACCACAGCAGGATCGACCAGTTTGCCGATGGCAATCGCAAGTCCCCCAAGGCTCATGAGGTTGGCGGTTAACCCAGTGGCTTTCATCAAAAGAAAGGTGAAAAGGGCCACCATCGGAAGGATGAGGGCAACGGTCAGTGCGGCCCGAAGATCACCCAGAAAAAGGAGCAAGAGGATGATGACAAGAACGGTGGCCTCAATGAGCGCATGAATGATCGTCTGAGTGGCCCGATTAACGAGACCACTACGGTTGTAAAAAACACTGATGTTCACCTCCGGCGGCAGGGCCGGCTTCAGTTCCTCCAGCTTTTTTTCAACCCCAGCCACCACGGCGCGGGCATTAGCCCCTCGAAGGCTAAGAACCAATCCTTCGACAACTTCCCCATGGCCATTCTGACTGACAGCACCATAGCGGGTCAGCGCCCCCACCCTGACCTCGGCAACATCCGCGACGGTAATCGGGATCCCCTGACGCTGCGCGACGACGATGGTCCTCACGTCTTCGAGATCCGTAATGCGTCCCTCGGCCCGAACCAGGAGGGCTTCCTCTCCCTGGAGGAGACGACCTGCGCCATCATTCCGATTGTTGAGTTTCAATGCATCGGTCAAGGCTTCCATGCTGACCCCCCGGGCCGACAATCGCATGCTATCGGGGACGACCTCAAAGCTTCTCACCAACCCACCCAGTGCGTTGACGTCCGCCACTCCGGGCACCGTCCTTAAGGCCGGTCGAATCACCCAGTCAAGAAGCCCCCGGCGTTCCGAAAGTGAAAGCCCCTCGGCCTCGACGGTAAACATGAACATCTCACCCAGAGGCGTCGTCATGGGCGCCATGCCACCTTCGGCATTGGCCGGGAGCGTCGTCCAGGCGAGAGCCATCCGCTCGGCCACCTGCTGCCGCGCCCAGTAGATATCGGTTCCTTCCTCAAAATCGATGGTGATATCCGTCAAAGCGTATTTAGCGACGGAGCGCAGCATGGTTTGTTGCGGGATCCCCAGCATTTCGATCTCTATCGGAGACGTCACCCGTGCTTCGACCTCTTCAGGGGTCATTCCGGGTACCTTGACGATAATCTTGACCTGGGTGGGTGAGACATCCGGAAAAGCATCGATGGGAAGGCTGCGTGCCGCAAACCATCCAGCACCGCCCACCATCAAAGCCAACAGAAGGGTAAAGACCCGCTGAGCCAAAGCGAAGCGAATCAAATGGGACATCAGTCCGAGTGGCCTGCCGTGGCCTGTCCGACCCAGGCGGCTTTGAGAGCGGCCACCCCCTGGACGACGATCGACTCACCGCCCTCAAGGCCCTCGTGGAGGACCACGCTGTAGGCTTCCTGCCCAGCCACCGCCACTTCGACCGGCTCAAAGCCACCTTCTCGGCGGACAAAGACATACTGGCGGCCCTCATGCGAAAACAGCGCCGACAGCGGAATCCTAAAAATTCGATCCGAACTCCGATGCATCAATTGCACATTGATATGCATCCCGGGAAGGAGCTCCCCTTGTCCCTCCTCCACCCGCGCCCGGACCAGAGCGGTTTGACTCAAAGGGTTTACATTGGAACTGATTTCGATAATGCGGGCTTTGGCTCTTGGCGATTCAAGCTCCACCCCATCACCGAGGCGAATTTCCTTGAGCCGTTCCTGAGGGAGATCCATCTCAAGCCAAAGTTCATCGAGGCGTCCAATTTTGAAGAGGGGGGCCAACGCATCCACCCGCTGACCGACAATTGCAAAGCGCTCCAACACCACACCACTGGTGGGTGACAGAACGCGGTACGCCCCATTGATCTGAGCACCGGCTTTCAATCGCTGAATGTCTCCGATCGTCAGGCCTGAAACCAAAAGGGTCTGCTCAGCCGCTTTAAGGGTCGCCTGCGAGCGTTCGAAGTCACTGTGAGTTTCCTGCCATCGAACCTTTGATATGACCCCCTCCTGCAACAGGGTGTCGTCCCGCTTGAGCTTTGAATCAGCGACCCTAAACACCGATTGGGCATCAATCAGCGCTCGTTGGAGATCCACCAGCGCAATACTGTCCATTTCGGCGAGGACCTCGCCTTGCCGAACTTTTACCCCAATAGAAACATTGACCTTGCTGATCATCCCCGGTTGCCGCGACGTCACCGCAAATTCCTGTGCAGGCGGCAGAACAACCCGACCTGGGGCCTGCGTCAACGGAATGTTATTGACGGGTTGAGGGTGTGTCAGCTGAACATCGAGGTGATTGATCTGCTCGCTGCCCATCTCAACGAGCGGACGGGAAGCCTCAAGAGAAGGGGTGAGGATGATCAGCGAAAAAGCCACCCATCGTCTCATGGCGAAATCCCGAGGACTTGATTAATCACCGCGGTGTCTTTTTCAAGCAGGATGGCGCGCTCAGCCGCATCACGAATGGCCGCTTGGGCACCCGAAAGGATCTTCAAATAATCAATCAGCGCGACCTCCCCGGCCTCAAAGGCAATTTTGCTCATCTCGATCTGAGTCACCGCGATGGTCTTTCGCCGATCGGCGATGGCCATGGCTACAGTATCCACCTCGAAATTATGCTGGGCTTCGTGCAAGGCCTTCTCCAGCTGACGCCTCAGGGTTTCCCGCTGAACGATTTTTTCATTGAGCAAGAGGTTGGCCTGAGCCACTTGTGGAGCATGCCAGTCATCGCCCCCGATCGGAATCTGGAAGACCAAATTGGTTCCGGTTCCATAATCACGACTGGTGCCATAACTCCCATCCTTGTTGGTCTGCCCAATAGAGGTGCTGTCACTTCCCAATAAAACCGTCGGCTGGTTTCCTTGCTTTGAGAGCCGGGTCAATTCAACTTCCGCCTGAGCCCGCTCCACCGAAGCATTGGCCGCTGCGATAGCGGGATGTCGTTCGTCCATGTCCCGAATCTTCGAGAGTTTCTCCTCCAAGTGGCGAGGCACGCGCGTCATCCGGGTCAGATTCTGATACGCCTTTCTCGCATGCATCACCTCGGCTTCCGCCTGAAGATAGAGGGTCTTCTTCTCAAGCTCATCACTTTCAGCGAGGAGCAAATCGGCTCTAGCAAGATCCCCTAATTCAACCCGGCGCTGGACCACTCGGGTTAGTTTTTCAGCCACTTCAAGAATTTTTCCAGCGATGTCGCGGCGATTTTCAACCAATCGCCAATTCCAAAGGGTATCCCTGACCAATCCTGCAATTTCGTGCTTCATGGCGACGGTGTAATATTCCGCCGCCTCTTTGGCCTCATCACTGACTTTCTGGCTGGCATCTTTTTGACCCCACATCCAGAGGGGGACCTGATAACCACTTTGGATGTCACTGATCCCCCGATTAGAAATCAAGGCATCATCAATGTACTGAAGATAGATCATGGGATAACCCGCGATCCAGCTGCTGCTTCTTTGTTCAAGCGCGCGGGCTTCCTCCTGATAGGCCTCGATCAACGCCGATTGGGGATAGCGTTCAAAGGTTGTCTCTACGACCTCTTTGATGGTCAAACCATCATCGATGATGATCTCATCAATGTGGTCGCCGAAAACAGGCTCTGCCCATGCCGATGGGGAACTCCATAAAGCCAGCCACAGCGTGAGACCAAGAAGGACTCTCATCAGGTCTCCCTTGAAAGTGATGAAAATGGAAACGTCACATTTTTTTAAGGCACCCGATGATGGCTATCTTGGACACAGCAGTCCAGACAGAACCTCGAAGAATCAGCCTCGTTAGCACGGATTCTATCATTGAGGTCCACATCAAATCGTGGCCTTTCGCCCCTTATCACCATTCTCACAGTATAGTAAGAAGGTAAGACAGCCCTTTGTGGATATTCATTTCTTGACCATGAAAGCGACCCATTTGATCATTGGATGCGGCGATATCGGACGACGCGTCGCACTCGATCGGCCGGATTCCCTCCGTGCGATTCTCCGTCCAGCCGACATCGTCTACTACTTCGCACCACCGCCGCCAAGTGGGGTCGACGATCCGCGCATCAGCCGCTGGCTCGAGGCCATAGAAGCCCCTCCTCGACGGCTGATCTACATCAGTACCAGCGGGGTTTATGGGGATTGCCGGGGCGACTGGATCGATGAATCCGCACCCCTCGCTCCCATCACGTCGAGGGGTCAACGCCGGCTTGCCGCAGAATCCATGCTGACATCATGGAGCCATCAGCACGACACGGAGATCATCATCCTGAGAGTCCCTGGCATATATGGCCCTGGGCGCTTGCCATTGGAGCGCCTCCGAAAGGGTTTGCCGGTGATCGTTGAAGAAGAAGCACCCTACAGCAATCGAATTCATGCCGATGACCTCGCTAGGGCTTGTGTCGCCGCCGCTCGCCATGGCAAAGCCGGGTCGGCCTATAACATCAGCGATGGCCACCCAACCACCATGACGGATTATTTCTGGTGCGTGGCCGACCTTTTTGACCTCCCTCGCCCGCCAGCGATCACCCTTGAAGAAGCGCGCAACGTCCTCAGCCAGAACATGATGTCTTTTCTTGATGAATCAAAGCGCCTCCATAATCAAAAAATGCGGCAGGAACTCAACGTCACACTGGCCTATCCGACCCTCGCAGAAGGCCTCCTCGCCTGTCGTGATCAGCATCGAAATCAGAGCACCTACCTTTAAAATGCGCTATCATTAGCATTATCTAATGTTCAGGAGCCTTTGAACGGATGATCTTTCGTCAACTCTTTGAACCCCAGACATCGACCTTCACCTATCTTCTTGGCTGCGAATCGAAGGGACGAGCCTTACTGATCGACCCCGTCGAGGCCGAGGTACCGCGTTATCTCAAGATCCTTGATGATCTGGGGCTCTCTTTGACCTATACGCTCGAGACCCATGTTCACGCTGACCATATCACAGGCGCTGGCCGTCTCAGAACCGAACGGGGCAGTCGCAGCATTGTCCATCGCGACAGTGGTGCCCGTTGCGCGGATCTTCTCGTGAGCGATGGCATCTTCCTTCAAGTCGGCCACCTTGAATTTGACATCCGACATACCCCAGGCCATACCGCCGGATGCATCAGCATCGTGATGTCCGACCGAGTCTTCACTGGGGATAGCCTATTGATCGGGGGCTGTGGCCGGACTGATTTTCAAGAAGGTGATGCGGGCCGCCTTTTTGACAGCATCCATCAAAAAATTTTCACATTGCCGCCGGATACCCTGATTTATCCGGGACACGATTATCATGGCCGTACTGTGTCTACCGTTCAAGAAGAACGTAGCAGCAACCCGCGTCTCAAAAGGGGATCGGATCGCCAAACCTTTATTGACCTGATGGACCATCTCGAATTGGCAACACCCCAACATATGCATGAGGCGATCCCCGCAAATCTTGCCTGCGGGACACCCTAGGACTTAAGCGATGGATCAGGCCCTACTCCAACTCTACCCGCTTGGACTTTTGATCGTGTTGATTGGCCTCCTCCTGGGGCTTTTGGGCGGGGGGGGCTCCATCCTTCTAGTACCGACCCTGGTCTTTCTGGCCGGCTGGAGCGTGCAGAAGGCCATCGCCAGCTCTCTGATCGTTGTGGGTATCACCAGCCTTGTGGCCTTACTGGGTCATGCAAGACAGAAGACGGTTTGCTGGAAGAACGGGGCTGTTTTTGGGGCTTCGGGAATGGTCGGTGCGTATGGTGGAGGACACCTAGCCAAGGAGCTGCCTTCAGATCTGCTGCTCTTGTTGTTGGCCTTCATGATGATCGGGACATCCCTCAGTATGTTGCTCTCCCCACGGCAGCGGCCGACCGATATCCCTGGTGATGATCACCCAGCATGTCCCACCCGGCTCAATCTACCCGCGGTCCTTTGTGACGGCTTTCTGGTTGGCACCATGACAGGCTTAGTTGGCGTTGGCGGAGGCTTTGTCATCGTCCCTGCGCTTCATCTTCTGGGGCAGCTTCCCATCCGATCGGCGATTGGAACGTCTCTTTTGGTGATCAGCATGAACTGCTTTGCGGCCTTCTTCGGGATTTCAGGAGAAATCCCTCTGGAGGCCAACCTCACCGCCATGATGACCGGTCTTGCCATCCTCGGCGCATTGGTGGGCCAAGCTTTTGCGCAACAAGCAAAGCAAACGCTTCTTCGGCGGCTGTTTGCGCTGATGGCACTGATGGTCGCCGGCATGCTCATTCAAAAAGAACTCTCCAGCCACAGCCACGATGCCTTTAATGATCTCTGGATTCAGCATCGCGATTTCTTGAAAGGTTTCTTAACCGCCTTGGGGCTGATGTTCCTTTACTGGATTCGAGGACTCTTTCATCAGCGACATCCAAACATCGTCAAGGAATCAAAAAGTCTAAGCTAACCAGCCGCTTCTCAAGAAACAGCCCTCAAGCACGTACGATTTCTGTAATCTATATTCAAGAGTGCTTTGCACGACTCAAGGACGACCCCAAAATGGCGCGGGCCCTAGCGTGAAGCGGAAACCAGAGTCCTTATTTAAACCCGTGTCCCATGCCTATCGGTACACCGTATCGTGAACTCCAAGATTGACCAGCACGATGCGGTCATTCTCAATGAGAAACTCGATGGTGATTCGATAGGACAGATTGATCGAAATGGAATGAAGACCCTCAAGCTTCCCGCTTAAAGCATGCATTCGAAGCGACGGATGATGGGGCTGGGCCTCGAGGAGCTGAAGCGTTTTGAAATACATTGATCGTAAGTCAGCGTGTCGCTTAAGCCATTTTGCCTCGCGGCGTAGGTAGGATTCGGTGAAGACCAGCGTGTAAGACACGTCAGCTTCCAATTCGCTTTAGATGCTCTTCGGCAGATTCTTCAACATATCGCCTTGCTGCCAAATCGGCCCGGGTCTCCGCGAGTGCTGCTGCCAGCTCACATTCTCGAAGGTATTGATACTGCTCGATATCCATCACCACAAATCGGTCTTTGCCCCTGACCGAAACGATGGCTTCAGGGTGATCGGCCAACGAGGCTTCAATGGCCGCAATTCCCCTGGTTTTAAGGTCATTGGCACTAATATGGCTCATGGCTAAGACCTCGGCGGTAGTAAGACAAAGCGCAGATCATACGCTTAATCGCGCGATAAAGGGCACGATCAATGGGTAGCCTTCCTCTTAAAGTAAGGCCTTTTCAAGCAAAGCATCACGGTAGCTTGATTAGCCCGCGCGCCCGAGAGATTTGCTTCGCTTAAGGCCACCCGGCCAGATCACGCGAATAGATGTCGGAAACTAAACCGCCACGTCCGCAGCGATGTGGGGATGCGGATCGTAGTCTTGAAGCTCAAAATCCTCAATGCCATAACTGAAAAGATCCTTAGGTTTCTTGAGGATTCTAAGACGAGGAAAGGGTCTTGGCTCCCTTTCGATCTGCGTGATCGCCTGTTCGACGTGATTGAGATAAAGGTGAACGTCCCCCCCAAACCAAACGATCTCCCCAGGCTCATAACCGCACTGCTGTGCTAAGAGGTGGGTAATCAAGCCAAGGTTTGCGATATTCCAGCCAAGGCCAAGATAGGCATCGGCCGAACGTTGCATGAGCGCCGACGACAAGCGGCCATCACTGCCTACAAAGAACTGGTAGGTCTTATGGCACGGGGGCAGCGCCATCTGGTCGAGATCGCCGACATTCCATCCCTCAAAGAGGAGCCTTCTCGATTGAGGACTTTCTTTGAGCCCCTCGACCAAGTCACTGAGCTGATCGATCTCTCGCCCATCGGCCGTGCCCCAGCGTCGCCACTGCCACCCATAAACGGGGCCAAGGTCGCCCCATTGTTCAGCAAATAAAGGTTCATGAAGAATCCTTTGTTCGAAGGCCTCCTGGGTGATCGGATCACCGGTCGCCTCCCGGTAATGCTTCAGTGGCCAATCCGTCCAGATTCGAACGTTCTGCTCTAAGAGCTCCTTGATGTTTCTGCCTCCAGAAAGCATCCATAACATTTCTTTGAATGCTGTTTTCCAAAAAATCTTTTTGGTGGTGAAAACAGGGAAGCCTTGGCTAAGATCAAACCTCAGCGTTTGCCCAAAGAGCGCCCTAGTACCGACCCCCGTCCGATCGATTCTTACATCCCCATCCTGCAGCAATCGCTTAAGAAGGTTGAGGTACTGGGTTTCTGGATGGTCACTCATCACCACTCCTTGACCACGATCGGACGAACCCAATATGCCCTGATGAGGATAAAAAGCCCTGCGATGACCATGGGCAAGGACAACACCATGCCCATGGTGAGCCATCCAAAAGCGAGATATCCCAATTGGGCGTCCGGCAGCCGAACGAATTCCACCACGAACCGAAAGACCCCATAAAGTAAAAGAAAGAGACCACTCATGGCGGTTCTGGGTGGATTCATTCGGCGATAGAGGTGGAGAAGAACGAATAGAACCACCCCTTCCAAAAGAGCCTCATAAAGCTGGGAGGGATGCCGGGGGATGTCGCCCCCCGTCGGAAACATCATGGCCCAGGGAAGGTCTGTCGGCTTCCCCCATAATTCCCCGTTGATGAAGTTTCCAATACGACCCGTGAACAGCCCCAGGGGCACATAAGGGGCAATAAAGTCGGTGACATCTGAAAAGCGCGCCCCCACTTTTCGACCAAAAAACCACATTCCTGCAAAGGCCCCCAGCATGCCGCCATGGAACGACATCCCTCCCTCCCAGACCCGAATCAAAATACTCGGATCATCCACAAAGGCTGCAAAGTTGTAGAAAAAAATATACCCGAGGCGCCCTCCTACCATCAGACCCACCGCCGAATAAAAAATCAGATCCTCAATCTGGGTGGAAGTCCATGGAAAACCCGGCACTTTGGTCCTAAGGCGCGCCATCCACCAGGCAGCACCAATGCCCACGATATACATGAGACCATACCAATGAACCTTGAGAGGACCCAAGCTGAAGGCCACGGGGTCAATATGGGGATTTGTAATCATAGAAGGATGCGCTCTTGCTTTCGAGGAACGGTAGAATGGGACCAACAAAGGGCTAAATGGCCTTCCTCATCTTACCAAACTTCGATGTCATTCCAGAGCCAGCAAGCTGCCGATCAGCGTCCTTTTGAAGATCCTGCCAGGGGGACTCTGAGCCCATGGCGCAGAGATGATCTTCTTAAAGCCATTGCCTTTCCCTCCCCCCCATTACCTTGAGACCCTTCCTATGTCCGGATTGCGCGACCAACTCCTAAAGGCCGGCCTGGTCAATCAGAAACAGATCAAGAAGGCTGAAAAGGAAAAGATCAAACAGGTTAAGGCCACCAGCCATAAGCCGGCGGCCAAGCCGGTCAGTCCTGAGGCTGACGCACAAGCCGAAAAGGCCGCCCGAGACCGCTTACTCAATCAACAACGGCTCGCGGAAATTGAAAAGCGGGGGTTAGCCGCGCAGGTACGCCAACTGATCGAGACGCGCAAACTCCCAAGAACCGAAGGGGAGATGGCCTTTCATTTCACCGATAACGGCACGGTGAAAACCCTCCACCTTCCTCAAGCCCAACGTGACCAACTCATTCAAGGTCAGATTGCCCTCGTGAAACTGGATCGTCAGTACGAACTTGTTCCACGTGAAACAGGTGAGAAAATTGAAGAGCGGGACAAACGCTTCATCCTTGTTCTCAATCCTAAGGAAAAGGAAGATGGCGATAGCCGGGATGATCCTTATGCCCACTACGAGGTCCCAGACGACTTGATCTGGTAGGACCACACCCACAAAACAAGAGAGACAAAGACCCCATGAATCAAGACCTCTTTACCCGGTATGCCCTAGGGCCTTATACCCTCAAGAATCGCATCGTCATGGCTCCCTTGACGCGCTCACGAAGCCAGCAACCCGGAAATATCCCCTGGCGACTCAATGCCTTCTATTACGCGCAGCGAGCCAGTGCCGGATTGATCATTTCGGAGGCCACCCAAGTTTCCCAGCAAGGGCAAGGCTATGCCTTTACCCCAGGCATCCATTCCCGCGAACAAATCGAAGGGTGGCGCCTGGTGACCGAAGCGGTTCATGATGCCGGGGGGCTTTTTTTTATGCAGCTCTGGCATGTCGGCAGAATCTCACATCCAAGGCTGCAGCCCAATGAAGGGCTGCCCGTGGCCCCCTCAGCCATTGCGCCAAGCGGCCAAGCCTTTGTGACCAACGCTCATGGAGAACCGGAGCTGCTCCCCTTTGTAACGCCCCGCGCGCTCGAGACACCTGAAATCGAGGGCATCATTCAACAGTTTGTTCAAGGCGCCAAGAACGCCCTCAGCGCAGGGGTAGATGGCATCGAGATTCACGCCGCCAATGGCTACCTCCTTGATCAATTCCTAAACTCCAGCACCAACCACCGAGTCGACGCCTATGGTGGCTCGGTGGAGAATCGGGCCCGATTAATCCTGGAGGTTGTTGATGCCTTGACCGGGGTCTGCGGCGCAAACCGTGTCGGCATCCGCCTTTCCCCCTTGGGAACATTTAATGATATGGGGGATGAAAATCCTGAAGCCTTATTCGACTATCTGACGAAACGGCTCAACGAAAAGGATTTGGCCTACATCCACGTCGTCGACCCCACCCTCGGCGGTCACGTCACTGCCGAAGAAAAAAGTCCGGCGGGAGAAAGGATCATGCAGCAGATCCGAGAGAACCTCCAAGGAACCCTCATTGTCTGTGGCGGCTATGGCTTAGAGCGAGCCCAAAACGCTCTCAAGGAGCGTCAAGCCGATCTCGTGGCCTTTGGGCGAGACTTCATCAGTAACCCAGACCTCCCCGAGCGACTCCAACAAGGGGCACCGCTGAATCCCTCGGACCCATCAACCTACTATGGCGGTGGTTACGAGGGCTATGTTGATTACCCAAGCCTTAAGGAAGCGCGCGGGGAAGAAGGCGCTCCGGACTATTCGATCTTCGGCGGGAAATAAGCCCATGCGAGTCTCCATGATCGTCGCTATGGCTGAAAACCAGGTGATCGGCATCAATAATCAGATGCCATGGCATTTATCGGCGGATCTGAAACGATTCCGCGAAATCACCATGGGGAAGCCGATCTTGATGGGGCGGCGCACCCATGCATCGATAGGCCGCGCGCTCCCTGGAAGAACCAACATTGTTTTGACGCACGACCGGGCTTTCGATGCGACAGACTGCGTTATCGCGCATTCTTTTGAGGCCTGTCTGGAGGCTGCAGGTGACGCTGACGAACTGATGATCATTGGCGGTTCGGCGCTTTATGAAGCTTTTCTGCCAGACGCCCAGCGACTTTACCTCACGCTGATTCATCGGTCTTTTGAGGGTGATACCGTTTTTCCTGCCCTTGAGTGGAACGCGTGGGAAGTCTCACAGCAGAAAAAAATCACCGATGATCCTTTGGTCGACTTCAGCTACAGCTTTTTAACATTGGATAAAAAACCCTGCCGCTAGGGCCTCGGTGCGAAGGCGGGATGATCTCCTCGCCGCCATTCCCCCGATGCGCCACCGGATTTCTTCAGTAACCCAATCCCTTGCATGAGCATGCCACGGTCAATGGCCTTACACATATCATAGATCGTCAACAGGGCAACCTGAACCACCATCAGCGCTTCCATCTCAACGCCGGTCGGTCCAAGGGTCTTGGTCGTGGCGACACAACGAACACCGGGGAGGTCGGAAAGCGGCTCAAATTCAACGCCGACATGCGTCAGAGCGATGGGATGACACAATGGAATCAGGTCAGCGGTTCGTTTACTGGCCATGATCCCTGCGATACGAGCGATACCCAACACGTCACCTTTTCGATGGCTGCCGGACAAAATCAAGGAGAGCGTTTCAGGCTTCATGGTGATCAAGCCTTCAGCAACGGCTATACGCTCGGTGCCTGCCTTGCCACCAATATCGACCATATGCGCCTCGCCGGCCGCATTAAAATGCGTCAATTCTGACATCGGAAGACCTTATCGTACTGAAAAAAGGATGCGCATGGAGGGTTAAAGGCCTTTCCGGAGCGCGGTGACTAGATCCGGCCCCTGATAAATCAGGCCCGTATAGATTTGGACGAGAGACGCGCCCGCATCCATCTTTTCCCGGGCATCTTCAAGACCCATGATCCCGCCACAGGCGATGATCGGGATCCGTCCATCAAGGAGGCGGGCTAACTGCGCCACCACCCCGGTCGATCTTGCTCTAACCGGGGCGCCACTTAAGCCTCCAGCCTCCTGGCCATGGAGCACGTGGCTGACTCCTTCTCGGGCTGAGGTGGTATTGGTTGCGATGATCCCATCAACCTCATAGCGCAACAAGGTATCGGCGATCATCTCAAGCTCCGATGGTTCAAGATCCGGGGCAATCTTAAGGGCTAAAGGAACCTTCTTCTGGTGGGTGATGGCCAATTCATTTCTAAGCATCATCAAGCCTTTCAGTAAATCACCCAGATATCCTGCCGACTGCAAGGCCCGAAGACCGGGCGTATTGGGCGATGAAATATTGACGGTGACATAAGACGCCTGAAGATAGACCTTCTGAAGACAGGTCTGATAATCACTAAGCGCCTCCTCGACCGGTGTATCCTTGTTTTTTCCAATGTTGATCCCAAGGATTCCCCGATAGGAAGAATGGGTGACATGATCCAGCAGTTGATCCACTCCCTCGTTGTTAAAACCCATGCGGTTGATGATCGCATGGACCTCAGGAAGCCTAAATAGGCGAGGCTTGGGATTCCCTGGCTGTGCCTTTGGGGTCACCGTGCCAATTTCAATAAATCCAAATCCGAGCGCGGACAGGCCATCAAGACATGCTCCGTTTTTATCAAGTCCTGCAGCAAGGCCCACAGGATTCGGAAATGAAAGCCCCATCACTTCCTTCGGAGATCCGGTATGGGGCTGGCCCAAGGGATTGAACCCTTGCAGCCGCCCTAACTGAGCGAGCCAGGCCAAGGTCAGATCGTGCGCCCGTTCAGGATCGAGCCTGAACAGGAGCGGCCTCAAAAGGGAATACAACATAATGAAAGGGCCTCAGAAGTTAAAGAGCATCGGAAAAGCGCTCAATCTCTGACTTGAGCGTCATCAGCCGCGAAGAATCCAGGCGCTGGGTCCGCCCTCCCACACACAGAGCGCCGCGGAACCCCAGATAATCGGGTTCATGCCTTGAGAGGGGCTCAATATCCGCCAAGGCCAGGGAACCGGCAAGACCACAAAAAAGTGAGTGGGCCCGGGCTTCCTTTACAAAGGCGCCAATGAAGTCATCCGATCGACAATCTCTCAAAGATCCCCGAGATTTATCTGCGGTATCGAGCATGACCCCCGAAAAGCCAGCTGCTTTCAGCGTCCCAATCAAACCAAGATCGAGAGGGTGATCGGCCAGGAGAACCGCCACCAAATGAACGTTACCCAGTTCAAGCTGCTTCAGCGCGGCAAGGACAGGCCCAAAAGCATCACCTGGAAAAAAACCCAGCTTGACATAGTGGACCCCGCACAAGGCCATCGCCCTCACAGCGCTCACAATCAGGTCCGGATGCATCGGAAGATCTCCGATAGTCGCACTCAAGACCTGTCCCTTAAGTGCTTCCACGGCGTCCTGGACCCCTTCATAAGACCAGGCACCGAGCGCCCCCTCGCTAGGGTTCTTGAGATCCAGAATATCAACGCCAAGCCCCACCACCGACTCGGCTTCTTCGAGATTCGCCACACTGGCCAGCAACCCAATCACTCACTGATCTCCCATAAAGAGACGGACCTTCTCCATCAGCCAAGACCAAGCTTCATACTCCATGGGGCCTGCTGTTTTCTCAAGTCCAATGGCAAGGTAGTCGAGCTCACGCTGAATCTTTTCGGGAGGTAATCGATCGAGCCGGCTGACCAAAATGGCCGCTTCGATCACCGCCGATTGTGCTCGATTAAAGCCCTTAAAGGGGCGATGCTGAGCCTCATAAGCGACCGCACAATAAAGTTTGGGGCGGAGAGAGTCCTCCTCGATCCTCTCAAGCTTCAATTCCGTATGCGAAAGGGCGCTCTCAAGACGAAAACCGGACACTTTTTCCGAAGGCACACAAGGCCAATCCCGTCGACCGGTGAGACAGCCAGAAAAAACACGAACATCGTCCGTTGCATTCATCACCGCCACACCGGTTGCAAGCACATTCTCAAGCGTGGTGGATGGCCTAAAAGGCATCAACAGCACCCCTTCCTCCAAGACATGAATGCCCATGGGTGCCAGATGGATTCGGCCATCGAGAGAGTTCGTTGAGACAATCACTTCACGAATCATGTCTTCTCCTCCAAATCGCCACCCGCCTTCTGCTTCCCCTCAGCCAATGACGGCGGCTTTAAGGTTGAACCTGCCGCCTTGTAGGTGTGGGGATCAATATCATCGTCCTCGAGGGGGTCGGCCATGGCACCCCACTGAAGGGGTTGATCTTGGGTGTAACGCTTTCCCAATTGAAAGGCAATCTGGGCACGGGCCAATTCCACACCGAGATAAAAGGCATGACCACCATCGTCTTCAACGCCCAATAAGGGAAAAAGGCTAAAGGGATCCTCGCCCTTATGATGGCCACTTCTATTAAAGATATGCAGACCCTCGTCACTGACCAGGATCCGGTAGCTAGGGTCTTTGATGGCCTTCGTTAATTCTTCAATCGCTTCAGACCCCAATGGAAAAGGACGCCGCTCGTGAATGGCCATCAGCCCATCATCGATCTGTTTCGGGAGACGGTTCATCTCCCGTGCCGCGAACATAATTCGCCTCAGCCGATCCGCCTCCCGAATAGCCGTTCGAGCATGCCGACTCACTTCGGTCGCAAGAATCTGACGAATATGAAGTTCGGAGCACATGCCCAGCAGCAGAGCGTTGATGCCCGCCGTGTCACAATGAGTCAATTCGGTGAGATTACCAACCCCCATCATGATCTCGACCTTCGGATGACGTCGCCTAAGCTCAAGGTAACGGGTGATCGACTCGGTAAAACCAAAATGAATGGGGTCTAAAATCGGATCGACGATGAAAGGGCGCCCCCCCTCCTCAAGCCGTGCAATCATCCGATCAAGGGAATCAAGATCGCCATGGGGCGATGGGATCAGGATGGGTGTGGACGGCACCTCATTCATAATCCAAAGGGTCTCCTCGGTGAGACTCAGAAGAAAGTCAGCACCAGCCCGTCCAC
>RFVA01000161.1 GCA_009922685.1 Gammaproteobacteria bacterium
AGGGTTTTTGAAAGTTCAACCGCCCCTTGGGCAAATCGAATGGCCTCCTGAATGCCTTCTTGAAGGTAACGGATGTCCTCTCTCGTCAGTGATTTATTCATCCCACCAGGCAATGCCCCGGTGCCATGAACCCTTTTCCCGGTGATGACCCGGATCACTTCTTGCCCAAATTTCCTGAGGGTCACCCCTTGCATCGCGATGTCTGGATAGGCCTCCAAAACACCGACAATGTTTCGCTTTTCAAGATCGCTGCCAAATCCAAAGAGGAGGTCTGGGGATGAAAGATGAAAAAAATGAAGGGCGTGCGATTGGAGGATCTGCCCCAAATGAAGGAGGCGACGAAGCTTTTCGGCGGTGGGGGTTAAGGTGTCGACGCCAACCAGTTGGTCGACCGCCTTGGCCGCTGCAAGATGATGGCTCACGGGACAAATGCCGCAGAGCCTTTGAACCAGAACCGGAAGTTCCCAGTAAGGACGGCCTTGAATAAATCGTTCAAATCCCCGAAATTCTACGATATGCAGCCGGGCCTGAAGGACTTGATGCTGATCATCCATCAGGAGTGTCACTTTGCCGTGCCCTTCAACGCGGCTCAAAGGGTCGATGACAATTCGCCGAAGGCCTTCTGGGTGTTCTGCCGTTTCAAGCGTGCTCATGGGGTGATCACCTGCTCAGTGCGGCGCGCTGGCGCCATAAGACTTGAGATTAACACACACGAACTCTAGGGGAATCAGCGCTGATGATCGGTGAAATCAAGGCCTTTGAAGCGTGCCTTTTTCGATGGCCTTGGCTTCATCCCAGAAGGCATCGAGGGCTTCAAGCGGGAGATCATGGACCTTAAGTCCCTGATCCTTGACCCGCGACTCAATGTGGTGGAAGCGCCGGGTGAATTTTTGATTGCAGCCCCGAAGAGAGGCTTCGGCATCAATATCAAGGTGCCGAGCAATATTGGCCATGACAAAAAGAACATCCCCCAGCTCCTCTTGAATGTGGGCCTGATCGCCAAGGGTCACCGCCTCCTTGAGTTCATCGATCTCTTCATGGAGTTTTTCAAAGACCGGGCCAAGGTCTGGCCAATCAAAGCCATGGCGGGCCGCTCGTTTTTGAAGCTTTTGAGCACGCATGAGGGCAGGAAGATCCTGAGGGATGGAGCCTAGAAGGAACTGAATGTCGCCAAAGACATGGGGATGACGCCGGATGAGTTTATCGCTGATCCCTTTAGCGATGGACTCAAAATCAAAAAGGCCACTCTCTTTTCCGATCTGGGCATGAAAAACCACCTGCAGCAGAAGATCCCCAAGTTCTTCTCGAAGATCATCAGGATCCCCAAGTTCAGCAGCCTCGGCCACTTCATAAGCTTCTTCGAGGGTATAGGGAATGAGGCTTTTGAAGTCCTGTTCGAGATCCCAAGGGCACCCAGACTGAGGGTCCCGTAATTGGGTCATGATGCCGAGAAGGCGTGATATTTCATTCATGGATCATCTTGAAGAAAAGCGTTAAATCATTGATTTATTGAGCCCCAAGGCATGAGCGCCTAATTTCTTAGAAGCCTTAAAGGGGGTCAAAGTGATATTTCAGATGATATCTTATATGCCATGAGGCTGGTCCTAGATACCGATGTGATTGTTTCGGCGATGCCAAGCCCTTCGGGGGCTTCGGCAACGCTGTTATTATCGGCGCTGGAAGGTCGGGTCTCCCTCGTTGCGAATGTTCCTCTGGTCATCAAATACAAGGCGACTTGTTTTCATGCTGAACATCGGCTGGCTTTAGGGCTTACGGCGATAGAGGTCATGGCTTTTCTTGAGAAATTTGCCGCGCTGATGGAATCTTTGGGATTCCGTTTCTTGTGGCGTCCATGGTTGCGTGATCCTGCCGAAGAGATGATTTTGGAGGCGGCGGTCAATGGTCGTCATTTTGCGCTTAGCCCGCCGTCTTTTGGGATTGAGGTATTGCCTCGCGCTGAAGTTTTAAGGAGATTGATGTCATGAGTTCAGGAGGCGCCTATCCTTTGAGGCCACCTCGCTCCTCAAGTCCGTGGTTGAAGACTTGGCCAAGGGAGGGAGGTTTTGCATGAATCAATTTGTAGCAATGGCTGTCGCTGAAAAATTGGCAGTCATGAGAACGGCGGCTTTTTTTTCTGAACGATCAGGGCGAGCCGATCTTGAGCGGTTTCGCGGTATTTTGACTCGTCCAGCTGGCGAGAAACCAAGGCCTGACGATGAGTGGCCTCTTTCAAGTGAGGTCCCTAAGCGTATGACGTTGCATGAAGCAAAAAGCAGACTTCATCACGTCATACGCGCTCTTGCTGAGGGATTGACCCTCGAACGGGAGCGATGAAAAGAATTTGTCGATAACATCTCAAGGTTTGAGTGCGTTGATCTAAGGCTCCCATCCGGAGCATCTATTCTATGAAGGTATGATTGAGTTTGTTTGGTTCTGGTTTTTTCTCCTCCTTCCCCTTCCGTTTCTGATTCAGCGGATTTTTCCGCCGAAGCGAGAGGCTGATGGCGCGGTTCTTAGAGTCCCTTTTGCGGATGAACTCTTTGCCCTTTCGGGTCCAGGGGGGGCGTTTGATCGAAAGAGTCCTCCCTCCTGGCCGATGCTGTTGGCCTGGGCTTTACTGATCACCGCCGCTGCTCGTCCTGTATGGCAGGGTGAACCTCTGGAGCAGGCGGTTAGCGGCCGCGATCTGATGCTGGCCGTCGATCTTTCGGGCAGTATGGAAATCTCTGATTTTGTCCTTCGTGGCCGCAAGGTCGACCGATTGACCGCAACCAAGTCGGTCGCCGGTCAGTTCATTGAGCGGCGCGTGGGTGATCGCCTGGGGTTGATCCTCTTTGGTGAAAAGGCCTACCTTCAGGCCCCTTTGACTTTCGATCGTCAGACGGTCAGAACGCTTCTTGATGAATCGGTGATTGGCCTTGC
>RFVA01000162.1 GCA_009922685.1 Gammaproteobacteria bacterium
ACATAGTCTGTCTCGCCCATTGATTCACTTTGTGCCAGAACACAAGCTCAGCAAAGAATTTGTGGCGCTCTACGAGGAATTGGAAAACCGCTAAAAACCAAAAGATCAGGCAAAAAGACCTGATGTCTCAGGGCATCAGGTCGAAACTTCCATGACGAGGACGATGCCGTAGAGGAGATCGTGCCCCCCATCAGACCCCCAAACCAAGAGCGTCCATGCGGCTGTCCCCCTTTCATTGGCCCTTATCGGTTCAAGTCTTGATCGCCATGACCTTAGGCGTTGCCCTTGGAGAATTCGGCGGCACAGAGCCCTACCTCGGCGGATTGGATAACAACACCCTGGGCCAGATCGGGATGCTGATCATCCGCTTCCTGAAAGCCCTAGCCGTCCCCTTGATTCTTTTTGGGGTGCTCGATGCCATTATTAGCAGTGAGGTGACGGCCAAAATGGCAGGAAGGCTGGTCATCATCTGCCTCATCAATGTCACCGTAGCCTTCTCCATCGGTCTCGCCCTGATGAACACCCTGAGACCCGGCGATGCCTGGCGCGGACGCACCGAGGAACTGATTCAAAAAGTGGGGGTTCCTCAAACGCCTCTTGGCCAGGGCATGAAGCCCACGTTGGACCCCCTCCAAAGCTTGAGCGGCCTCATTCCAAACCACCTTCTTGAACCTTTCCTCAACAACAACGTCATCGCTGTCGTGTTGCTTGCACTTCTCTTCGGAGCCGCCATTCGCTCAATCAGAGGGCAAACGGTTGACGGGATGCCGATTCATCTTGAGGGCATCGAACAAGCTATTCGCGGCCTTTACCAGATCTTTGCCCGCGTTCTGACCTGGTCAGTCAGGATCGTTCCCCTGGCGGTCCTGGGGCTGGTGGCCCATGCGGTCTCAAAATTAGGGCTGAGCCTCTTTCAAGATCTCATCAGTTATGGTGGGATTGTCTTTTTGGGACTTTCACTTCACGGCCTGATTTACTATCCCTTCATGGCCTTTTTTGCCGGCGGTATCCCCCCCCACCGTTACCTCGGCCAGGGAGCCGATGCCATTTTGAGCGGAATGGCTACCAACAGTAGTCTTGCGACCGTGCCCATTACGCTTCTTTGCCTAAAACGAATGGGCGTTAGCGAAACGTCGGCGCGATTGGCTGCTTGTGCCGGCACCAACCTCAATAACGATGGGGTGACGCTTTATGAAGCGATCACGGCGCTTTTTCTTGCCCAGGCCATCGGCTTTGATCTCACCCCCTATGAGCAACTGATTGTGGTTCTTTCAAGCCTCATGGCGAGTATTGGTATTGCGGGGGTCCCAGAAGCAGGTCTCATCATTCTCCCCTTAGTCCTCGGATCCGCAGGGCTGCCAGAAGCGGTGGTCGCCGCGGCCATCCCCCTCATCGCCCCGATTGACTGGATTCTTGCTCGATGTCGTTCCGCCGTTAATGTTCTTAGCGACATGCTGGTGGCGATTCTGTTGGATGCCTGGAATCAGCGTGGCTGTCAACGTCAATCGGCTGATTAACACGAAGAAAAGAGAGGACGAGCCTCTTAAGGCGGCCGCCTCCAAACCCCGCCGATGCACCTAAATGGCCATAGAGCCCAAAGGTCTCTCCCGTTGAGCCTCTTCAATTAAACGGACAACGATTGTAAGAGGGGAATGGCCGTCTAGCTGCCTTGAAAGAATGGCTTGAGAACGGAGTAAGCACGATCACAGCATTCCCCTTTGCGATTAGAGGCGCCGGGTGCATAAGACCAAGGGCATTCAACAAAGGCCTCCGTGGACAATGAATACCCGAAGAGGACCAGCGACAAAAAAGGACATGATGATTCATCGGAATGGGTGTCAGCGGAATACGATATGTGAAGTCAAAAACCTCCCGTTGTTTTAGCTGAGCTTAAGGAATCAACGCAACTACTTAGAGCGCGATCGCCCGAAAGTTCTATAAAATGAGGCATGCGTGAAAGGTCAATCTCCTCAAAAGCACCCGTACTCCCCCCAAGTGCCGCGATTTACAGTCGGCTGATGCTCTCGATCTACGACTTTTATGTTCTTGGCATTTCAAATCGGTTTGCCTGGCGATGTCCTACACCTCGGATTCTTGACCTTTACCAACGAGCCATCTCAGACAATCACCTTGATATTGGGGTGGGAACGGGCTACTACCTTGATCATGTGAGATTTCCATCGGATCATCCAACGGTTCACTTGATGGATATCAACCCCATGGCCTTAGCGAGGACCGCTCTAAGAATCAGAAGATATCAGCCCCGCTCCATTTTGGCAGACGTGACCAGCGGTCAAAATCCTCTTGAAGGAATGTACGACTCGATTGCGGTCAATTATCTGCTCCACTGCCTGGCTGGAGCCATACCCGACAAGGGGCAAGAAGTCCTAAAGCGACTGATTCACTTTTTGAGACCCTCAGGGGGCCGGCTTTTTGGGGCGACCATCCTTGGCACCGGCGTCCACCATAATGGCGTGGGTCGGCAATTGATGACTCTCTATAACCGAAAAGGAGTTTTCGACAATCAATCTGATTCTGAAGAGCAGCTAAGGCGCCTTCTTGAAGCCCACTTTGAGCGCTATGAGCTCGAAGTCACAGGCTGTGTTGCCCAATTCATTGGTTTTCGATAATCGATACTGAATTGCCAGCGGTCGCTCCTCCTAATCAATCGCCATGCTTCATCCGATGAAGACCTTAAGTAAAACAGCAGAAGGCCGTGAGGTTCGACTCATCAGCATCGACCATCTCCGGGGGATCATCATGGTCCTGATGGCTCTCGATCACACCCGAGATTTTTTCAGTAATGCCCATTTCAATCCCCTCGATCTCGATCAAACAAGCCCTGGTCTTTTTCTGACGC
>RFVA01000163.1 GCA_009922685.1 Gammaproteobacteria bacterium
CGCCTACTTCATGGATAGCCTCAAATCGCTCTACTGGGATGAGCTTATTGGACAGTAACTGCAGCGAGATTGATAGCGCGACGGTAAAACCGATTGCAAGGCAGCCTATGAGGGGGTCGTTGATATCAATGTGTTTCAAGACGTCGATCATTTCCGTTTTTCATCCTTTTTCTCATCAATAGAGGACTCCATGAGACGAGTAAAGATAAGGGCCGATATTGAATAAGTCAGATGTATGGGCACTAAATTGACTATTGATTGCCCCCTGATAAAGCTGATGCCAAGTGAAGATGACTAAGGCTTACGGTAATAGACGATTCTATATTCAAATTTAACTGACTGGCTGTATGACTGATGGCAGCATTGTATGGAGTCTAAAGCCATAACGAGATCCTAATCGCCAAAAAACCAGTACTCCCATACTATTGTTCAGCTCAGGCTTTTTATAAATCAGAATGACTGCCCCTTTGTTACAACTCTCCGATGGGTCAGTTGCGCCCGGCGACAAAGTTGTTAACCACCTAACATCACATATCTGGAAAGGCATTCATAAGATTCCCTCCTCTAGATTTTCCTTCAGCCTATAATGTTTCGGTATCGAAGCTACCAATCCAGGCTTTTCGCCGGCTGTTTAGCAGGCGGCATAACCGTTATGGCCTTGAGATATTCAATGATAGCCATTTTCTCATTATGGCTTAGTAGTCGTCCAATAACACCTGGGCCACCTCCATTTTTGAACTCATGCCCTGTGTTGCTGTTTCCCGCAATGGTCGTGTCCATCAAAAAGCCTAGGTCATTTTGCTTCGGACCGACACCCATCAAGTTTGGATCGTAGTCGCTGAGTCCGACCCAGAACTTCTTAGACCTTAGTTCAATTGGACTGAGTAGCTCATAAATATTAGGAACAGATCCATTATGGAGATATGGAGCCGTCGCCCAAACCCCTTCTAAAGTCCTCGTCTTATAACGAAGGGACTGGAAATTTGTAATCGGAGGACGGTTACCATTTACGTTTGACTCTTGCTTGAACGTAAGATGCTGCTGATCAAAAAAGTATTGCTTAGCTCCCTCTGTTACGAGGTCCAAACCAAGAGACAAATCGATCTGCGGGCTTGAGGCAACCCCTAGCAATTTGGATGGATTGAATCTCGCTGAACTCGCGTTAGAAGTTCGCAAAGGATCCGTGTTAATTTCCTTGAGCGGCATCATGTATGAAGCTAGCTTTACATAGCGACTTCCAACTCCCTTAATCGGAGTGGGACCATGACATTTTCCGCATTGGTCGTTGAAGAGCCTTCGTCCTTCCTTGGCTAATCCAAGGTTGTACTTGCCAAACAACTCTTGCGGCCAAGCAGGAGCTTGCAGAGACTGCAGCGAATTTTCAATAGCGGCTAGGTTGTATATGTCATTGGACGATTTCCATTTCTCCGGAAATGGGGTTGGAGCGCCATTCGTGAGATAGTTGGTCAGGGATCCTACGCCTAATGCTTCCCCAACATTGCGTTGCATGGGTTGAGTAACGGAGCCGTCATACTGTACCCAGTCAAATTTCCACGCCCCCCAAAGAAACGGAAAACTTACGTTGGCATTTGCCACATGATAGTTGCTCGGTTCGCGTAAATCTTTTCCAAAGACATTGTTGCCGATGCTTGCAATAGCATCGTTGCGCCCAAAGCCCCCGGGGACAGGGTAGATGGTTGCAGAGTCGATATTGTTTTGCTCCCACTCTATGCTGCTGACCTGCGAGTAGAAAGACGTTCGAAGCTGCTGATTCGAGGTCGCATTGTAATTGGCGCCAAGAACACGATGACTAAAACGATCCCATTTTGCCGGATCGTTATAGGTTTCTAGAATGGATTTTGTCAATGCGTTACCGAACGCTGTCACATTGGCAATAGCCCCCATCCCATCAAAGCGGATGGCTTTACCTCCATAGGTGATTTGACCAGAGTGACAGGTAGCACAGGTAAGACCAACAGAACCTTGAACTGAGATCATATTAGTACTTGGAGCAGTTCCCTGGGCGAATCCAACCGGCAACCCGAAAGGATTCAAGGTACTTTTGGGCTCGACCATGAAACCAAGGCCAGTCAGATAAACAGGATCAGAAATTAGCACCGTTGATTTGGGTAGTTCCAGCGCCACAAACCAATCAGTCTGGGTGAGATATGTTCCTTGAGTAGCAAAATGATAGAAATCCCTTGTTTTCTGATTCCACCCCTGCCGTGCCCAGGATACATTTTGGTAAACTCCTTCGCTTGGGGAAGCGACTGTGGCCTGAGCCATGAGAAGCAGCCCAATAGTAGCTAAAGCTTTCATGCCTTTATTTTTTCTTATATCGAGACGCACAATCCACCTCTTTTTTTCTTTGATACTCTAATTTAAACCGCGCTCAGAAAGGCCAATATAGTTCATCCAAACTCAATTCACATGAGCCTTATGGTCCACTATTCCTGCCGCAAGTTCAATCCCATGGTGCCATTTTCAGCCGATCGGTTTTGAGCACCTAACGCTAAAAGCGTTAACCAAGCTCGAACAGCATCAGGGATTGCTCAGCCCAGTTTAAAAATCGTGAGCCCAGCAATAAAGAGGAAAAATTATCCCTAAATCAGTGGCCAAGTCATGCTACTTGGGATCTGTAGCAAGGGAGTACTGTCAAGGAGAGATTCATCCCTATGTCGCCTTAGATCAATCAGCGAATTACAAGGGTATCGATCTTTGACCTTGGGTCGATTTCGAACTTACTTCCGAATTGCTTACAAAAACCAGTGACTCGTAGCGTAGTGCCAGCCTTAAACAGGGGGGCATTAGCATTGATGTTTGTCGAAGCGTTTAAATAAACTTTTCCTG
>RFVA01000164.1 GCA_009922685.1 Gammaproteobacteria bacterium
ACCGTTACACCTATCGGGGTTTGCGGTCAAAACGCAACTATTACTGCACAGGCCGGATTAGGGCCATACAACTGGAATGGTCCTCCCGGTAGTGGTATCACCAATGCCACAACCCAAGCAATTGTTGCAGGTACAGTAGGGCAGTATACACTTTCAATGTTTCCACCGGGCGCGTGTTTTCCCATTAACCGGTTTTTTAATTTAACATTTGCCCCACCAACATCAGTTACTGCAAGTCCTACCGTAATATGTAGTGGCGGGGGTTCTGCAACTTTAACAGCAACGGGAGCATTAAATTATACCTGGAATCCGTCTGGATCTAACACTACTTCAATTGTTGTAAATCCAACAGTTACTACAGTGTATACATTATCCTCACAATCGGGAACATGTCTCGGTACTAATACCTTGCAATTAAATGTTAGTCCTAGTCCTACAGTAAGTGTTAGTAATACCGGTACATTTTGTTCAGGAGCCAATGCTACACTTTCAGCATCAGGGGCTAATACTTTTACCTGGAATCCCGGTGCTTTAACAAGTTCGCAAATAATTGTTTCTCCAACGGTTTCAACAGTATATACTGTTAGCGGAACTAATTCGGTTGGTTGTATTGGAACAACTACTACCAATCTAACCCTCATTGCTGCCCCACAAATTACAGCTGTAGTTATATCACCGGCTTCTGGTTCTGTTTGTTCGGGAAGTCCAATTTCATTAATTGGAACCGGTGCTTTTGCCAGTAATTATACCTGGACTCCCGGAAATATTTCAGGTGCATTTGTAACCTTTACACCTGCTGCAACTACTGTATATACCGTTGTTGGCGCTAATGCCAATGGCTGTTTAGGCTTTACGGTTACGCCCACAATTACAGTTGATCCTGGTCCGTCACTAACGCTTACACCAAGCTCGCCAAGTATTTGTATTGGCGGCACCTCAACTATTACTGCAACGTCCACGGTAGCCACAACATATACCTGGAATCCAGGAGCCATCAATAATAGTTTTGCGGTTGTAAGTCCTACTGTAACAACCAATTACACAGTATTAGGAAAAGATCCTAACGGTTGTATTTCAACCACAACCGTTCAACAATTTGTATTTAATAATCCCACAATAACAATTTCGCCCAGTTCACCCACATTATGTTCGGGATCGAGTGTTACGTTGAGTGCGAGTGGGGGATCGGGAAGTAATTATACATGGACGCCGGGACCATCCACGGGATCATCGGTAGTGGTATCGCCATTAACGAACACGACGTATACGGTAATAGGATTAGCGGCTACGGGATGTACGGCACAGGCCACGGTAGCGGTAACGGTAGTGGCAAATCCCACGATTAGTGCGGCGGTGAGTCCAACGGCAATATGTTCAGGAGCGAGCGCTACATTAACGGCTACGGGAGGCAGTGGTTATACCTGGACACCGGGAGCGGCCACGGGATCGAGCACGGTGGTTAATCCAACAGTAACGACATTATATACAGTTAGCGGAAGTTCGTTAGGATGTAGCAGTACATCTACGGTAAATTTGGTGGTTAATCCGGTACCGACCTTAACGGCAACGGCGAGTCCAACGGCGATATGTCCGTTAGGAACAGCCACGCTGAGTGCATTGGGAGCGCCGAATTACACGTGGTTACCGGGAGGATCAACGGCGGCGAATACGACGGTGAGTCCTGCGGCGAGTACGGTATATACATTAACGGGTGCAACGGCATTGGGATGTACGTCAACGGCTACGGTACAATTGGTAGTAAATCCAACGCCCACCATTGTGGCGTCAACGAGTTCACCATTGTTAGCCCTACGGCTACAACTATTTTTACTGTAAGTGCATCCAGTGGTGCCGGTTGTCCTGGAACTGAAACACTTGCAGTGGTAGTTAATACCGTACCAACAGTAATTATAAGCAGTACAAGTAATACCATTTGTGTGGGTAATTCGGCCACTCTTTCAGCTTCTGGTGCTGCAAACTTTACCTGGTTACCCGGTGGCTCAACAGCAACATCTATTGTAGTAAATCCGGTTAGCTCAACTGTTTATAGTTTATCTGGAACCAATGGAGGTACCTGTTCAGCCAACAGTCAATTTACATTATCTGTAGTACCATTACCTTCGTTAACATTAACAGCGAGCAATGCAACCATATGTAGTGGATTTACAACGGCATTAATAGCAACAGGTGCTACTAATTACACATGGGATCCGGGTACAATTACGGGAAGTAATATTGTTGTAAGCCCTACCGTAACTACTACCTATACATTAACCGGTGAAAGCAATGGATGTTCAACAACATCAACCTTACTTGTTTTTGTAAATCCATTGCCAACGGTTACGGCAAATGCGAATCCAACTATTATTTGCGTGGGTTTAACAACAACTTTAACTGCAGGCGGAGCTACTACCTATACCTGGTTACCAGGACTTCAAACGGGTGCTAGTTTTACGGATGCGCCTCTTGCCACACAGATTTATAGTGTAATTGGTTTAGATGCAAACAACTGTCCAAATATAGCAGCAGTTACGGTAAGTGTACTTCCAAGTCCTACCGTAAATGTAGCAGCGAGCCCAACTGCCATATGTTTTGGCGGATCTACAACGTTAACGGCCACCGGTGCTAACACGTATACGTGGTTACCTTCTGCATCCAATAATTCGGCTATTGTTGAAACACCCACGGTAAATGCAACATATACAGTAATTGGAGATAATGCCGGGTGTTCACAAACACAAACCATTGCTATTACGGTAAATGCGCTGCCAACAATTACTGCTGTTACAAATCCTACAGTGGTTTGTGCCGGTTCAGGAATTACACTAACGGCCAATGGGGG
>RFVA01000165.1 GCA_009922685.1 Gammaproteobacteria bacterium
GATGAAGCGCTCTCCCATCTCCCAGGGGATGACGATACGATCACCAACCGAAAGCTGGTTGAGGATGCCTTGAAGCAACAACAACAGCAGCAAAAGGATAAAAATCAGGATAAGGATAAGGACGGAAAGAAGGATCCTTCCGATGGATCCAAAGGCGGAAAGGATCAAAAATCGGAACAAAAAGATCAAAAATCAGACGGTCAACAAGGGCAAAAGGGCGACAAGGATCCATCCTCGCCAAAAAACTCCAACGAGAGTCCCTCTAAAGATCAAAAGGACAAACAAGAGGATAAAGGGGAGGATCAGGATGAGCCGCCTCAAGACCCCAAGGATTCTAAGGGGAGTCAGGGTCAACATGGTTCAGATCAGAATCAAAAGGATTCACCTTCACCTGAACCCAAGCCGAATGCGATGCCCTCTCCCAAGGACGATCAGAATCTTTCACCGCCTGAAGAGGGTGCACCAAAGGATGCGCCATCGCCCCCTTCAGCCCCGGATCCAAAGAAGCCCCAAGGGGCTTCAGAAGGAGCCCCCCAAGGTTCTGAGGAGGAAAGGGCCGAAGCCCAATGGCTCCGGAGGATTCCGGATGATCCAGGGGGCCTTCTAAAGCGCAAATTTTATTATCAGTATCGCTTGCGTCAGCAGCAATCACACCCCTAGACGTATCGATCAGGACTTTTAATGGTGAATGTGGTGCGTGTTTTTATCAAAAATTGGACCCATCAACGATTTGACGGGCGTGCCGCGCCAAAACGTGGGTGGGGTTTGGGTCTCCTCTTGTGCCTTATTCTTCCCTTTGGCGACGCTTTTGCGGTCAATATTGAGGTCAGTCTTGATCGAAATCCGGTCCCTATCAATGAATCTTTTACCCTGACCTTTGCAGCCGATGAAGCCCCGGATGATGATCCTGATTTATCGCCTTTGAGGGATAATTTTGAGATTCTGAATCAGTCTCAGAGCAATCAATTTTCCATGGTCAATGGAAAAACGACGCGGCAGGTCAGCTTTCAGATTCAGCTCATCGCCAAGACCCCTGGGACCCTTGAAATCCCAGCGATCGCCTTTGGTAAGGATAAAAGCCGCCCCTTTATGGTGTCGGTGACCCAGGGTGCCGTCAGCAACCGACAAGGGGCTGATGCGAATCTTTTTCTCGAGATGGAGGCGGAGCCCAAAAATCCCTATGTTCAGGCCCAAGTGATTCTCACCGTTAGAGTCTTAAGTCGCGTGGCTTTTTCAGGGGATCTTGCACAGCCTGAAGTGCAGGGAGTCACCATCGATAAGCTTGATGATGACCGTCAATACATGGCGCTTCGAGACGGTATTCAGTTTCGGGTCGATGAGCGCCGCTATACCCTCTACCCTGAAAAAAGCGGGCGTCTTTCGATTCCCTCAGTCAACATGACGGCGGAATTAGGTGGTCAAGGCCTTGGCCCCTTCTCTCGTGCTAAGGGACGTCCGCAGCGGTTTCATTCAGACCCCGTGGTTCTGGACGTTAGGCCTATCCCTTCAAGCTTCAAAGGCTCATCGTGGCTCCCTGCAGCGCGTCTTGAACTCCTCGAGCAATGGAGTCCTAAGGATCTCAAGGTTCTGGCGGGTGAGCCTTTGACCCGGACGCTGACCTTGACCGCAGAAGGCGCCTCCGTCGGCCTGTTACCCGAACTCATGGGACCCGACATTCCGGGTGGAGAGGTCAAGCAATACCCCGATCAACCCGTCACGAAAGAAGAAAAAGGCCGAACAGGACTCATCAGCCTCCGCCAACAAAAAACCGCCTTGCTGGCCGTTAGACCTGGAACCTATAAGGTACCCGCCGTGGAGATTCCCTGGTGGAATACCGTCAAAGACCAAATGGAGGTGGTCAAGGTCCCCGCCCACGAAGTGACCGTGTTGCCAGCGGCCGATGGCGGTGGCGGCAAGACGGCCGCGCCGCCTCTCGCTGAAATACCTGAAGCTCCCGCCCCAAAGGAGCCTCTCGTCCCTGTTCCTTTGGATCCACAAAAGACCGATCAGACCCCCGGTTTCTGGCCTTGGGTGTCTTTAAGCTTAGGTCTTGGATGGGTGGCAACCCTGATGCTCTGGTGGTGGCGATCTCGGAATCAAAAGGTGATAGAGCCTTTAAGACAGGAACCCGCTCATGCCCCAAAGGCCGGATCTCAATTAAAGCGTCTTGAGGCGGCTTGTCTTCAGGGGGATCCCCTGGCCGCCCGACAGGCGCTTGAAGCTTGGGCCCAAGAAAACTGGCCTAAGCTTTCATCGGCAGAAAGGCTTCAAGCGCTTGAAAGTGATCTCGGGGAGACATGGCAGGATCTCAATCGCCATCTCTATGGCCATGGGGGGAAGGGCTGGGATGGCCAGGCGCTTTTAAGAAAGGCCCAATCGATAGTGGCTACTATGGCATCAGCGGCGGGAGTTAAAGGGTCATCCAAGGATGTCCTCGAATCGCTCCATAGGCTCTAGGACTTCCTCTTGTGAGCCGGGGGCTTTGATGATTTTTGGAGCCAGCGGTCATACCACCAAAAGCTTCCTTGGGTCCCAAGAACCCCTAGGAGAGAGCCTATGACGAAAGACTCAGAGGGATGGTGGCCTAGGAGGATACCGAGCTCTTTGCCCGTGAAATAGCCGATCACAAGCGCCAATCCGATCCGAAGACGCTGCTTAAGTTCTGTGTGATTCATGGGACGTTTTACCTCTGAGTGTGCCTGTCTGCCTCAAACTCCTTCGAGCCTCAGGCAGATGGGGTGATCTTATTTCAAAAGCGCATGATAGGGATCTCTTTTTTGAGAAGGCAATGCAGTTGAAAAAGCGACCCCAAAATCCTATGCTTGACTGTTTGG
>RFVA01000166.1 GCA_009922685.1 Gammaproteobacteria bacterium
CATGGCTCAACGACTACGAAACCCATTGGTGGCAACACGATGTCTGGGTTCAGTCGGCCCATCAGCAAAACCTCGTGACCGGAGGAATAACGGTCATGGGCACTGAGCTCATTGAGCGAAGAGATCTCATCAAAACGCCCTGGCACAACGAAGGTCTGGCGCCTAACAATATCCGCGATGTCCTCTGCACCTCCCTATGGCGGGAAGGCGAGGCCTCACCAAGAATGGCGCTCTCGTTTTATCGCCCCCTTCAATCGGTCGATTTTGGGGATGAAGAACGACAACTCCTGGGACGTCTTGCGACCCATCTGACACAAGCGCTAAAAGTCGCCGAAACCCTCGATCTCTTTCATCAGAACAAGGCGATTAACGATGCCTTGATGAACAAAACACCCCATGCGGTGTTTCTTCTCAGCGAAGACAAGCGAATCCTCTTCATGAACCCGGTGGCCGAGGAATCTCTTCAAAAGGGCTCCCTTCAGGTCAGCGTGAAGAATGAACGGCTACTGACGGTGGGCCTTGATTCCGCCCCATCGCTCGATGAGGCGTTCGCCTTGGTGGACCGAGGATTGATGGCGCCCATGGTCTTTATTCGGGAGCACGGGCCTCTGGGGCCACGGATGGGATCCGCACAGCTCCTTGGCCTTAGCGATAGAGTCGGCGCCTCTCTCAATCACCCCTCTCTCCACTATCTTCTGATCGTTGAAACTCAGCCCCATCATGATGAAAGAGCACTCCATCTATTTGGGAGTCTGTTCAAGCTGACGCCCGCCGAACAGCGGATCCTCTCAGAGATCCTAGAAGATAAGAGTCCCTCACAAATCGCCGAGACCCTTGGAGCCAGCCTCCCAACGGTTCGAACGCATGTCCAAAGACTTCTTCAAAAAACCGGGACCCGGCGCATCACAGACCTGGTCCATCGAGTCAGTCACATCCGCCTCCCTCTTTGAAATTGAAGCGAACCTCAGGAGTCAACAGAGCGCCTCATGTCCTAGCGCCTGATCGGGGTGGTATTCTTTGGGCCATCGAAATCTTCGTTGAAGCACCTAAATCCTTCCCGATAGCTCCCCTTTCTGACCCATGAACCATGAGAACCCAAGAATTGAACGTCCGCGCCATCGCTGAAAAGTCAAGACGTCACCATCGCCTCGCCCTCAAACTGATGCTCTTCGCCGGCCTTCTTGGAACCGGCTGCGCCGCCAACACCCCAAAGCAGGGCCTCGCCGAAAAGACCCAACCCTACTACCAAGAAGCCCAACTCTGCAGAGCCAAAAGTCCCGACAAAACGTTGCCTTCCGGGGAGGATACCGCCGCTCATGTTGATGAAGCCGCCTATCTAAAGTGCATGAAGCAAGCAGGCTACCAACAAGAAGCGAAGACCGACCCCTTACTCGCGGCCCTAAAACGCTGCCAAAAAGAAGGCACGACAACGGTCTCGGCGAGCGGCGAACAAGGACTAGCGCCCCCGACGCCTACCGCCGTCAGAAGCTGTCTTAAGAGCCGAGGGTTTCCAAGTACAGGAGAGGCACCTGCCGCCAAAACCCCTTCGATGAATGGATCCCAAAAGCGGCCTGAAGGCCCTGGACCCGCGCCTTCTTCATCAAGGGACTCCGTTCAAACCGTCATCATTCCCAAAAGGATTCCAGGCGTCCAGTAGCCTTATGGACGATCCGGCCCACTGCCCTCTCCCAAAAGGCCACTATGATCGGGTCGTGATGGCACATGGTGGGGGTGGGCGGCTCATGCAACAGCTGATTGAAAATCTGATCGGACCCATCTTTAGGAACCCGCATCAGGAACTTTCCCATGACAGTGCCAGGGTCCCCTTAGGCCAGGAGCAACTGGCCTTTACGACCGATTCCTTTGTCGTTAAACCCTTGTTCTTTAACGGGGGGGATATCGGAAAAATCGCTGTCCTTGGCACCGTCAACGACCTCGCCATGGCCGGCGCTCAGCCGCTCTATCTCTCAGTAGGCCTGATTCTAGAGGAGGGGCTCCCCCTTCAAGACCTAGAGCGGATTCTGCTGTCTATGGCGGCCACGGCTGAAGCCGCCGGCGTGCAACTGGTCACCGGAGATACCAAGGTGGTTGAACGAGGCTCGGGGGATGGACTCTATATCAACACCGCAGGCATCGGCTCTCTGAGGGCCGGAATAGCGCCCATCCATCCCAAGGCGATTGCGGTGGGTGATGCCGTCCTCATCAGCGGTGATATTGGCCGCCATGGCCTTGCGATCCTTGCCGCACGCGAGCATTTAAGCCTTGATACTGACATTCAATCGGACTGCCGCGATCTTTCTCAAATGGTCAAAGCCCTTCTCGATGCGGGGATTTCGATTCACTGCCTTCGGGATCTGACTCGAGGCGGTCTTGCGAGTGCGCTCATCGAAATCGCTGAAACGGCGGAGGTTCAGATCGTGATCGAGGAAACCGAAATTCCTTTACAACCTGAGGTTGAAGAAGCGCTCGAGCTTCTTGGCTTTGATCCCCTCTTTGTCGCTAATGAGGGCTGTTTTGCGCTTTTCTTAGAGGCCGAAGAAGCCTCAAGGGCCCTTGAAATCCTCAAGCGTCACCCCGAAGGGGTTGATGCCCGCCTGATTGGATCAGTCACAGGATCAAAGGCTCAAGGCCAAGTGCTTGCGAGAACGGCTTTTGGGACCGAGCGACTCCTGACCCGGCTCAGCGGCGAACAACTCCCAAGAATCTGCTGACCATCAAGGATTAGCCGAGCAAACCCTCGATCAGCGCATGCTGGGCGTTCGATTGATGGAACATCTTGAGGCGGCTCGCAAGAACGATCGCCCGAAGTTCATCAAGAGCCTGATCGAAGA
>RFVA01000167.1 GCA_009922685.1 Gammaproteobacteria bacterium
GCCCACTCTTTTTCAACCCATTGGGCGAAGGATTCGATGCCTGTTTCCTTCACCAGGATTTTGATGCGGGCCTTATATTTATTGTCGCGGCGACCCCATTGGTTGTAGACCCTCAAAATGGCCTCAAGATAAGAGAGGAGATCTTCCTTTGGGAGGAAGTCACGAATCACGACGCCGATGATCGGTGTTCTGCCCAGCCCGCCACCGACTAAGACTTCAAAGCCCACCTCGCCCCTCGCGTTTTTAATCAGCTGGAGACCAATGTCATGGACTTGAGTGGCTGCGCGATCACGCTGAGCGCCACTGACGGCGATCTTAAATTTCCGCGGCAAGAAGGCAAATTCAGGATGAAGCGTTGACCATTGGCGAATGATCTCGCAGTAGGGTCTTGGATCCTCAAGCTCATCAGCAGCGACGCCGGCCAAATGGTCACTGGTGGTGTTGCGGATGCAATTGCCACTGGTCTGGATCGCGTGCATTTCAACCTTGGCAAGATCATCGAGAATGTCAGGGACTTCCTCAAGCTTTGGCCAGTTGTATTGGATGTTTTGACGCGTGGTGAAATGCCCGTAACCTTGATCATAGGTTCTTGCAATATGGGCTAGCGTCCGCATCTGAATCGAGGAAAGAAGGCCGTACGGAATGGCCACCCTGAGCATCGGTGCGTGGCGCTGAATGTAGAGCCCATTCATCAGTCGAAGTGGGCGGTACTGATCTTCGGTCAGTTCACCTTCTAGAAATCGCCGCGTCTGTTCGCGGAATTGCTGAGCTCGTTGGTTGACGAGCGTTTGGTCGTAGTGATCGTATTGATACATAAGGCAATAGGTCCTGCCGCTTACAATCCTTGAGGGTAGCCCCTAAATATACACTGATCCGGGGGGTTTCTGGAACTCAGACGTGCCTTAAGGACCTCTATGAAGTGCCAGGGCTCTTTACCCAGTGAAAATGCACTGTTTTTTCTTCGGGAGAGGAAATCCCTTATAATGATAGGTTGTGTTTACGGGGCTCCGGTTGGCTTTGGTAGCGCGCTGGAATTTTTTTTGAAAATCTAAGAGGGCCGTGTCTTGATTCGCATCATTTTATTGCTGACGACGTTACTTTTTCTGCCTGAAATCGCCTCTGCGGAGGAATCGGCGACTCTTGGACTCACTGGGACCCAACGCGGCCTTTACTGTGTCCTTATTTTCATTATTTCCTATGCGTTTGTGATGACGGAGGAGTTCACACATCTCCGGAAATCTAAGCCCGTCATTTTGGCGGCAGGCATTATTTGGGCCCATGTTGCTTATCTCGCCTCGTCCAATGGGGTCCCTGCAGAACAGGTCCACAAGGCGTTCGAGCATGATCTCAAGGAATATTCTGAATTGTTCCTCTTCCTTCTCGTCGCCATGACCTACATTAACGCGATGGCTGAGCGAAATGTTTTCGAGGCGCTGAGGTCTTGGTTGGTCAGCCGTCGTTTCGGTTATCGGAAGCTGTTCTGGATCACCGGCATCATTACCTTCTTCCTGTCATCGGTTGCCGACAATCTGACTTCGGCCTTGCTGGTGGGGGCGGTGGTGATGGCGGTCGGTGCCAACAGCCCTGCTTTTGTGGCCTTAGGGTTTATCAACCTGGTGAGTGCCGCTAACGCTGGCGGTGCCTTCAGTCCTTTTGGTGACATCACGACCTTGATGGTCTGGCAGGCGGGCAAGGCGGAATTCTTTGATTTCTTCCACCTGTTTATTCCATCGATTGTGAACTTCACGGTTCCTGCCGCGCTGATGCATTTTGCGATTCCTGATGATGCCCCCCTTGAAACGGATGAAGAACTGGTCGAGATGAAGCCCGGCGCCCTGGTCATTTGCGGTCTTTTTGTGCTGACGATTGCAACCGCTGTAAGCTTCAAGCAGTTCCTGCATCTGCCGCCCTTTATGGGCATGATGGTTGGTCTTTCCTTCCTGATGCTGTACGGCTATCGCCTCAAGATGCTGTTCAGTGGTGAAGGCAAGTTTGATGTGTTCCACAACGTCCGCGATGCCGAGTGGGATACTCTCCTTTTCTTCTTTGGTGTGGTGTTTGCCGTCGGGGGTCTTGGCTATATTGGCTATCTGGAGCTGGCTTCTGTGGCCATGTACGACGGCCTTGGTGCGACCACGGCGAATATCCTGATCGGTATTCTCTCAGCGATTGTAGACAACATCCCCGTGATGTTTGCGGTCCTCAGCATGAACCCTGATATGGATCTGTATCAATGGCTGCTGGTGACTCTAACAGCCGGTGTGGGTGGCACTATGTTGTCAGTGGGTTCTGCGGCAGGTGTTGCCTTGATGGGAACATCGAGGGGCATGTACACCTTCTTCAGCCACCTGAAGTGGTCCTGGGCGATTGCCCTGGGCTATGCGGCATCCATCTTCACCCACTACCTGATCAATCACTGATCGATTAGAGGGCGAAACCAAGGAAAGGGGCTGCTTCGGCAGCCCTTTTTTTGTCTGAGGGTCGCGATCGTTTTGTGAAAATTAATGGAACCCTTAGGAGATATTCATCTGATGCATATTAAAAGTACCAATCTTTCATTGGACTATGTCATCTGTGAAAACTAGAGTTTTACGCCATGGGGAAAGAGTCGCGAAAGACCATGTCACCGGCGCCTTTCCATGAAAATCAACGTAACACGAGGGATGTCCCTATGAAATCCATTTTTTGCGCCTTTAAGGCGTGGGTCCCATTCGTTCTGACGGCCGCTGGATGTCTGGCTCAATCGGCTCAGGGTGCAACACTTCCGGCCCCCGTTCCCCAGGTCATTGTGTCGGCCTCTTCTTCTTGGGGCACTGTTTCA
>RFVA01000168.1 GCA_009922685.1 Gammaproteobacteria bacterium
CCTTCGAACGTTCGAAGGCCCCCAAGACGCTCTCAAAAGACCCTTCCTAAGGAGAAAGCCCCCATTGATTGGGTGGGGCGCCCTGAAAGTCCATGCTTCCCTGACCAATTTTTAACTGCTGAATCGAATAGCCGGCCTTGTTACTGGTGTTGGCTCTGATGCTGCCTTTGGTGATTTGTTCGGTCAGTGCTTCAGGAAGCGGTAGATTTCCTACCCTGATCTCATCCACGTGAAGATTTAATTGTCCCTGATCGACCCCACCTTCAAGACGAAGGTAGACGGGAAGATTATTACCGAGCGCATCAATCGCCGCTTTGGCGCGCTGGGCGTCGGCGTCGCGGACACCGATTCCCTTCAAAAAGCCATCAAGGCTGCCTTGATCAAGTGCTCCAGAGACCTCTAGCGTTTCTGGTGACAATCGAATCTGTACTTTCTTTAAGGGAAGCAGTTTGAGGGCTGATTGGTTGGCCAGTGCCGAGAGTTCCTGCTCGCTGATTTTAAGCGTTGATTCCCCCTTCTTTTGGGGTAATCGGGTGGGTTCGCTCTCTGGGGCTATTGGTGTAGCGTTGGGTTCCGATGGATTCTTTTGGGGCAATTCTTGGACGCTGAGCCCACTCGCGTAATGGACCTTTAGGGTTTCTATATCCTCAGGCGCGTAGGCAACGCCGAGGTCGACTGGATTTCGCGTGCCCATGACATCCGAGAGGCCAGGAACCAGGCCCATCCAGCCCAGTAATAGCAACAGACTGCCAAAAATCACGGCGGGTATCGACATCATCCAAAGTAGGGTCGAGCCGTTTTCAGATGATCGTTTCATGGTCAAATCTCCGCTTGGGTGTGAAGGGGCGATGAAGTCCCCTTTAGGGTAGGTTTCATTTTACGCGGATTGAATGGGGTGAGATGGATCTGAGGTGATGAAAAAGGCCGCGGGTCCCCCCATCTTGGTGGCCCAAGCAAAAACGGTATATACTTTTTTATGTGTTATCCGTTGAGAGAGATGAAGCAATGACCAAAGAAGCTAACCTTGAATCCACTGAGGCTGGGGCTGACAAGAAAACGGTGAAGGCCCCAGAGGTTTCACCCAGTCGTCGTAAAAAGGCGGACATGGGGAAGCATGCCCCCATGGATTCTGTGGTCCCGGTCGAGGAGGCGGGCACCGATAAGACCAAAAAAACAAAAAAACCGAAACTGGTCAGGGACAGCTTCAAATTCCCTCAGAATGAATATGCGGCCATCGAGGTTTTGAAATCCCGCTGTCTTGAGGCGGGCCTTGAGGTCAAAAAAAGTGAATTGGTCCGAGCGGGGCTCCTTGCCCTCAAAAATTCCAGCGACAAAAAGCTGATCGCCATCCTTGGCAAGCTCGAAAAGCTCAAGACAGGTCGACCCGCCCGTTAACGCGTCTGTCGTTGAGGCTTCTTGACGTCATGTCACAGAAAATCAGTATTCGAGCATGGTTTCTTGGCTCTCGGCTTGATATCCGGGAGCTGGATCGGGCCCGCTTGTTAGCCCATTCCCCCGTGACGCTGAAAACAGGCCCTGATGAGTGGGTGGTGGCGTTCCGTTTTGGGGTGGTCGTGTTGTTCGGGCACAAGATCCGACAGGAAGAGCAGATGCTGAAGACCCTTGAGGGTTATGTTTCCGGTGCCTTCAGTCATCCTGAGAGTGAGGAGGCGGAGCTTCTGATCGATGCGGATCTCAAAGACACCGTCAACCATGAGGGCCATATCGTCGTCATCGATAAATCCCCCGAGCGGCTTCAAATCATCGCCCAGATTCTGGCTAAGAGTGTCGTTTTGGCGCACTACGAAAAAGCGGTGGCCACTACGTTTGAGCGCTTTGAGAACCTCGTCGAGCAATTACGAGATGGTCTCAGCCCTGGGAAAGGGCGTGCGGTGATTCATGAGGTGGGCAATGCATTAGCCATTTTGACTCGAACGGTGGGAAAGGTCGAGGTGGCGGAAAAGCCTGAATTGACTTGGGATAATCCCCAGTTGGACAAGTTTTATCAGCGGTTAGCTGCGGAGTATGAGCTCCATGACCGTGATCTCATTTTATCTCGAAAGCTTGAGTTGCTTTGGCGTATTGCAGAGTCTTACCTTGATATCCTAAATAATCGTCAGGGTCACCGTCTGGAGTGGTACATCATCATTCTGATTATGATCGAAATCTTTTTGACGCTCGCTGAAAAACTCCACGTGTTTAGTTAATCGCCCCAAAGCTTTCTTTTACGTCTCATGTCGAGGCCCAGCGCCCGGGATAAATCCAGTTTCATCAGGAATATCCCCGATCGATGGTTGACTCTTCAGACGTCATAAAACAGCAACAAAAAAAAACTACCATCGATCACTTGTTGTTCTTTGAGTCAATGGGCTGCCATCAAGGCGGCTGGTTCTGTTGCGGGATTTTCGGGATCAAAGGCAGGGGATCTAAAGGATCAAATCTGAGATTCTCACGGCTATAGGGTGAGTCACTCGGGCTTGAAAAACGCCGGTCGAGGCCCCACACCATAGCTATGATTGAGCGCGGCTCAATCCCTGAACTGAATTTATCCCTTTGACGCACTTTTCTCGCTCAATTTGAAACGATAAGAGGGTTTCACTATGGTTCACGATTTCACATCTGTGTTCACGCGTTGCAAGGGTTACCTCTTGCGCCTTGTTGTCGAGCGACCTGCGGCTTTACCGAATTTCACGGAAGAGCCTTTACTGGTTGAAATCGATTATTCCTACTGGTGTAACTAAACGCCCTTTGGAGGAAAAGCCGGGAGGATGATCCGGTCAAGAACGTAAAAAGGGGGCCTTAAGGCCCCC
>RFVA01000169.1 GCA_009922685.1 Gammaproteobacteria bacterium
AACAACCACATCGGGTCCTACTTGTCGGACTGTCATAGTAATCTGACAATAAGAAGCCGATGAGAAACCGAAAAAACCCAACAGGCTAATTAACAACAGTCCTGAACTGCCACACAATTTTCTCACCAGAACCTCCGGCCCCCGAAAACCACAAAACCAATTCTGCCACAGCTAACAGCACACCAACTCGCAGCCTACAAAATCCTGAAAGCCGGCAGCGTTTTCCCTAAGTTTTTGAACGTCTACCCAGCTCGCTGAGCGTCCATTAAATCGACGCTGGATTTCGCGGTTTAACCGATAAAATCACCTGGCAGCCTTTTCGAGATCCCAGAACGAGAACAGGCGCCGAAGTGCCGGTCCATATGCTGTCGAAATTAGCCAGCAATCAAAGCCGCTGTTTTCTCCACTGCCATCCAAGCATCGTTAAGACCATCAAACCAAGCATCAATTGCGCCCATTCACTTAGCGTGGGAACAGCGGCTGGGGTTGGGGCTGAAACAGTGTTGAGGTTAAATACAAACGGCAAACTGGCTGGATTCCAGGTAGACCCCGCGTCAGTAGTAAATACACGTTGCGTCGTGTTAGTCCATCCCTGAGTGCTGGATATAGAGGAATTAGTTATAGCCACATTAATTCCGGAAGTAGCAATTTTGAGGATTAAAACATAACTGGTATTTGGGGCTAGTTGGTAACTGGTAAGCGTACCGCCAAAAGTAATAGGCGATAAGGTACCAGCATTGCCGTCCGAGTAAGCTGCGTAAGTTGCTGATGGCGCAGTGTAAGTTGCGAGCGCAGTTGCTCCATTAGCCGGAACACCCGAACCTCCATCTGCGTATAGATACCAAGTCATCGAAGTCGTTCCTGCAAAAAAAAATGCTAAATCGATGGATTGTAGGGATGCCGACTGCGATCCCGTAGTAAACTGAAAACCTTGCCAAATGCTTGAGGTCATAGTAGCAGCGTTACCACCGCTCGTTGCCGCACCGGTTCCGAGTACTGTAACAGCGATAGCTGGACCAGCCACCAGCAAACCACTCAGAAAACCAAGATTCCTAAGACCCCGCCGGGGGTGGGACCCCCTTCTCCTCATTCACCTCCACTAGATCAGGCTTTACACCAATTCAGACGAACGACGAAGAGCCTCAATTGCGTCCATCAGCTTGGCTTAGAAGCGATCATATTCAAAACGAAATCTCGCCTTTGACAGACCCAAACCGCAACGGGCAAAAGAAGGGGAAGAACCAGCATGCTCAAAAGCTCAAGGTACTTCGCGAAAAAGAGTGCATAGCTTGGAAGTCCCGCAAGCTTTTTAAGGTCTACGTTGAGCATGACCAGACCCCCCAAAAGATGACGGCTTCCCTCGATAACAACTCCCATAAATCCACTCAGCGCTACGATCATTATCCCAATGACAAACGCCTTCAAATGCTTCATGACATTCGGTGTTGCCAACATGAGCGCCATATAAAGTGGGATACCTGACAGCTGGAGAAGCGGGTAACTTTTTCCTCTCACCGAACCTGGATCGGGCGCATGGGGAGGGATCAGCATTAAAAAGTTGATGCTCTTCCCCTCAACCAGAATGTCATAGTCTGCAAATGGGTGGAGATAGGGCAGTACATGGAGAGCAATTTGCGCCGCAACCTTAACCTGCCAATCACCCAACCAGAACCAGACCGCAAGACACAGCGGAAACAGCAATAGTGATTGGAGGAAAAAACGCTTCATGCCCATCGGCATGCCCCCCGCTGCCATCTCAGCCAGATGAACAATACGCCCATAACATCGAGCATGATGAGGCTTTGCCAAAAGTAAAGATGTGCGAATCGAAACATCTCCTCATCCCAGATGTTGAGGAAGTAAAGGCAGATGATACGAACGACATTAAGAATTTGTACCGCGAGTACACCGACGCTAATCCCTATGGCCTTCGCCTTCATGCAGCTAGGATAGACAAGTATGGCAGTGATGAGTATGAACGTTGCCTCAAAGCCGTTACAGCCCCCAAGGACCAAAACTGATTTATTCGTCACCGGATCAATGAGCTGATTACCGGCACGTGTCACGGCACCTTTAAAAAAAAGCATGCTTTGCTCCGCAAGAAAGGCAAGTGCTGCATTCCAGGGTGCTTGATACTGTGTGTGATCTAAATCCCACGTCTCTAATCCTATGCCAAGGGTCAGAATCACGACAAACAGAATTAAACGATGAATCATTGGCTTGAATGGATAAGGCTAGAAATGAAGGTCATCGCAGATTACTTGTTGCTCAAAAAAGGCTGGATCAATGTTCGTCTAAGAGAATTAGCGATTGTGGACGCCTACCCGCCTATCGGGAGTCTTCCCGCCTGGCTCCTCCCGGTGGTAAATAATTTGGGAGTGGTTGGCATGTTCAACTCCTATCGATATCTACCGTTGGTAGGTACCAACAAGTGAAACATATCAACGATAGCTATCACGCGAAAAAGCCTTGCGGTTCGCTGGTTTTTTACGCCAGGGGGGCCTCTAAATCGCAAAGGGGCTGTCTCTTGATGATCCTAACGTTTGGGCTAGTAGGGAGGATCGTTCGTTTGGCTCCGGAACATCCATCGCGTTAAAACTTAGTAAACCCAGAGTCTACCCAATACTTGATCCAAAAAGATTTAACTATTCATCAGAGGGAGGGATTCTTAGGGCCCTCAATCCCCACTCTTTTCGACCGGTCCAGGGGCATAGCCCGTCAATTCCACGTACCCGCGGCCCTTGATCCGCCCAGTCGCTTCATCCAGCACATCAACCGCACCCTCCCAGTAACGAGCATCATGCCG
>RFVA01000170.1 GCA_009922685.1 Gammaproteobacteria bacterium
TCAAAACCTATTCCGCCCCCAAGAAGAAAACCACCCGCAGCAACCGTTGGGCAGCGACCATGCGTTATCGATCGGTTGACCTTACTTAAGGCGGAATAAATGGATCCATTACGAATCCCGCCACCGACAGTGATCGTGCCATCCTGAGGAGTATAGGTGGCGGTATTAAAGTTCATGAGGTTGATCATCAGCCCCTCGGTTGAGGAGTAGCCTGCGTAGGAATGGCCGCCACCTCGGGTAGCGAGTGGCACACCGGTATGGCTACACCACTTAAGGCACTGAGCGATATCCTCTGGGGAGCTACACAGCGCAATAGCACCTGGACGAATCGCGCGATAACGGAGGTTATTCGGTAACGCTAATTCATTGAATCCCTGATCACCGGGTGTTAAAAGGGGCCCGGTGAGTGACCGCCTGAGGGATTGCCAGGCAACGTTCGGAATTTGGGCTTCACTGGTCTTGCCAAAGACTGATGGGCTCAGCAGGGCGCCGCTCCAAAGGGCACTAGAGGCTAGAAATGTCCGACGACTCAATAGCTCATTCATCAGTCTTCCTCAATGGAGCGGGGCTTTGGGGGGCTATTGTAATATTTTTCACCGAAACGATACTGAAAATTAAAAGTCAGCCTTGGGGCTTCGAGACCTGAATGATTTTCATCTTGAGGCCTTTGGTCGAGTCCTTAAAGAAGCCGGTTACCGAGAGTGTGACTAAAGATATTCTGTAAGCTTGATCTGAGCCGATGGTTGACGGGACAGTGATAAGCTTTAAGCGCAGTGATTCACCCATAACACCGAGTCCAACGATGCCAAGATCAGATTCAGGACATTCTCGTCGTCTCTTTTTGAGAAACACCGCAGGAATATTGGGCGCCACGGCCCTCCCCAAATTGCTGGGCGCCGCGGAAGCCCCCCTGCCATCTAGCCTTAGATCAAACAGCACGCGGTTTACAAGGCACAATGTCACAAGTGCTCAAGGAAAAAAGGCCCTTGAGAGTTACGCCAAGGGCATCAAGGTGATGCTTGGATTACCGCCAGATCACCCACAAAACTGGTTTCGCAACGCCTTCATCCATTTCCTTGACTGCCCTCACGGAAATTGGTGGTTCTATGTTTGGCACCGGGGTTATCTCGGCACTTTTGAGCAGACCATTAGAAAATTGAGTGGGGACCGTGAATTTGCCATCCCTTACTGGGATTGGACCGAGCTTCCGAGCATGCCTGCTGAAATGTTCAATGGGGTTCTCGATCCCCATCAGGCGAGATATTCGTCTTCAACAAAAAACCTTTCGGTTTTTTCAGGCTACTTTAAAACTGCGCTGCAGGCATTCTGGATATCCCTATCAGACGCACAAAGGGCGCAACTCATCCTGCGCGGCTATGCTGATCTGGATACGCTTTGGAACGATGTGACGGGCTACTCGACCGAGATAAAAGAGGGTATCTCCGGCAATATGGCGTACGCCAATCCATGTGGTTCACGTTATCTCACTAGAGGCAACCCACACCTCGATGATAAGACCTCGTACAACGTCTCTCAAGCCGTCATTTACTCTGGGCTAAGTGCCCCCTTCTTTTATAACGCCTCTGACCAATCCTTGAGCTTTAGCAGCAGCCGGACGCTATCCCACAATACGGCGCCAACGTCGACGACCAAGTTCTCCATTCTCGAAGGTCTTCCTCACAATAAGGTGCATAACTTTGTTGGGGGGGTAGGGCCGCTCTCGCCGGGTCCCTTTGGCAACATGGCGAATAACCTCTCTCCGATTGATCCTATTTTCTTTCTCCATCATTCCAATATGGACAGATTGTGGGATCTTTGGACCCGAAAACAGCAGATGCTGGGATTACCTTACCTGCCGGAAGGGGAGGACTATAACGTCTACGCTTCAGAGCCTTTTCTTTTCTTTGTTAACGGAGAAGGCCAATACTTGGGACCAGCAAAGGCGGGCGATTTTATCAGCACCCATCCCTTTGACTATGATTATCAGCCGGGTTCTGGTGAGGCGATTCTCCAGAATATTAGCCTACAGCCTAGGGGAGACAAACCCATGAGTGCCCGGACGGCCGTCGTTCAGGAAAATATCGCAGCACTTTCTGTGTCTAGTTCCGATATTAAGCGACACCTCTCGGCGACGACTGTCCCGGTTATACTGCTAGAGATTACCCTGCCCCACGATGTCGTGATGTCATCGGTCCGTGACTTTGATGTGTTGATCGGCTCGCCGGACAAGCTGGTGGGAATTCGTTCAGACAGTCCCTACTACGCGGGGACCGTTTCTGTTCTGGGCCATTCCGGCCACTCAGGCTCAGAAGGTGCTGGGGTTTCTTTTACCTTGCCATTGCCAAAGACGCTTAAGGCGTTTGAAGCGATCGGTTCCAATGACGTGACCCTGAAGGTGAGTGTCATTCCTTCAGAAGGTTCCAATCATCTCGTCCCCCTTGAGAAAGCATCCCTTCGGGTAATTCCTTAAGTGTTTTGAGGAGAGATTCAAAGGCCAAGAAGACTTGGATCTCTGGAAAGAAGGTGAAAGTTGCTAAAGCCTTTCGTTCTCATCGACAAGGGAGCATGCCGCAGGACAAAGGAGTCAACAGCGGCATGCAGGCTATCGTTTTAATGATCGATTAGGTCATGACCTGTTGCAATAATCCATTCAGCCTTCTGACAAAGGCAGCAGGATCATCTAGCTGAGCACCCTCACCGAGGATGGCCTGATCGTAGAGGATGTTGGAGAGATCCTCAAAGCGGG
>RFVA01000018.1 GCA_009922685.1 Gammaproteobacteria bacterium
TGGGGCTACCAAGGCGGGAACCACGACCCTCCATGCCCTCCTCAATAGCCATCCGGCTATCAGGATGTCGTTGATCAAGGAAACTTATCACTATTGCCCGGATCTGTGGCCTGTCTTGAGCCATATTGAATCCCTGAGCCCAACCCAAGTGAATGCCCTGCTTCAAAAGGGTGAAAGTCGCCACAATGGTCTCATCAAGGACCTTAAGACCTACCAAACACTCATGGCATCAGAGGGTCTTGAGCGTTACCAGGGAGAGGCCTGTCCCTTTTATCTCAGATCCACCAGAGCGGCCGCGCTCATTCAGGCCTCTCATCCAAACGCTAAATTGATCGCTGTCATCAGGGATCCCATCCAGCGAGCCCTCTCGCATTACCGGATGGAAAAGAGAGATGCTTTGATTCCCGATACCTTTGAAGAGGCGATCAGGGAGGAATTGAGCGATCGTGAATCAGGCACCCTTTCCCGCCATGGCCTCCTTGAAAGCGGGCTTTATGGTGAAGGCCTCCATCGGTTCCTAAATTACTTCCCAAAAAATCAGCTCCTGATCCTTGATATCGACCACCTCGATCAAAGACCTCTCCTCGATCAAACCCTTAGCCTTTTCCTTTCCGTCGAAGCAGAGGGATTCACTGATGAGACTGCCCGATTGAACGACTGGGGTCAGGCAAGGCATCAAGGGCTCAACCGTTTTTTGGCCACATCCGGCCTCAAGGCATTGATCAGGCAAGTCCTCCCCAGAGGGATTATTGAGGCAGGCAAAGCCCATTTCTACCGACCGGTTTCAAGTGATGCCTCCGAGTCGATACCGCCATCTTTAGAGACAGCACTTCAGGACTTCTACCGACAGGATGTCAGGCAACTCTGCGGCTTTCTCGAATCGCCCTATCCAACTTGGGTTGATCGATACCTGAAGCCCTGACCCGCCTAAAACCTTAAAAAACGCGCCATGATCAGGATCCTTTTCGTCATCTCAGGCCTCCCAAGAGGCGGCGCCGAAACCACGCTGGTTCAATTACTCAAAGGCCTTGATCGACGACGTTTTGACCCAACCGTCATCTCTTTGCTCGGGGAAGGTGAGGTTGGCAGCGATATCAGGGCCATGGGGGTTCCCCTGATAGCGCTCCACCTCAACCGCCCTCAAAGCAGCCTCAAAGGGCTCTTTCGATTCATCCGAATCGTTCGAGACTGGCAACCCGACATCCTCCAGGGCTGGATGTATCACGGTAATCTTTTAGCCTTTCTGGGACGCTTCATCGCCAAAAAGCGAACCCCGCTGATCTTTGGCATCCATAATGCCCTTAGCAATTGGTCCGAGGAAAAAAAAACCACCCGAGCCGTCATCCTCTTGAATGCCCATCTATCAAAAAAAGCGGATCGCATTCTTTTTCCCTCATGCACCAGCGCCGAGCAGCACTGGAACCGAGGCTATCACAAGCCCCGCTCTGAACTGATCAGTAACGGGGTCGATTGCGACCTTTTTCATCCCGACCAAGATGATCGTCAACGCCTGAGGGAAGAATTAGGTATCGCTCCTGACACGCTTCTGATGGGGCTTGCGGCCCGTTTTCATCCGGTGAAGGATCACCGAGGGTTTCTGAAGGCCGCAAGAGGCCTAGTGGATCAAAAGAAGAACGTCCGATTCCTTTTATGTGGGCCTGGAATCCATTCTGGCAATGGGGCACTGATGGCGCTGATCACCCAGGAAAACCTCCATGATTACGTTCTCCTTCTAGGGAGTAGGACCGATATGAACCGGATCTATCGGGCGCTTGACCTCCTGGTTCTGTCTTCTATCAGCGAAGCCTTTGGCGGCGTATTAGCGGAAGCCATGGCCTCAGGAACCCCCTGCGTATCGACCCGCGTTGGAATTTCGAGTGAGATCTTAGGCACCAGCGGCTGGCTCTCAGAGCCCTCGAATCCGGAGGATCTCTTAAAGGCCCTTTTGAGCGCTTGCGCCTGTGATGATCTTGCACGAAGGGATCGCGGTAAGGCCGCCAGGGAGCGGATAGTGGAGCGCTATAATGTGATCAACATGGTCGATCGCTATGACCGTCTATTCACGGGGCTCTTGAATTTAAAGTCAGACAGCCGTGATGAACCCTCTCTAACCACCTAAAATCCCATCGGGATTTTCTAGCTTTTTATTGTTTAACGCCCATGTGCGGATTGACCGGTTTTTTGGACTGTTCTCAGAGAAGTTCTTCTGAGGTGATCGAGAACACCATTCGAGCAATGACGGCAACCCTCACCCATCGAGGTCCTGATGATGGGGGGGTGTGGACGGACGCCCACGCCGGGATCGCTCTTGGCCATCGCCGTCTCGCCATTGTAGATCTCTCAGCAGCGGGGCATCAGCCGATGACATCCGCCTCGGGCCGTTATGTGATCGCCTTCAATGGCGAAATCTACAATCATCTCGCGATCAGAGCGAAGCTTAGGGAACGCGAATGGACACCGGATCATCCGCTGGTCGACTCCTTAATATCCTCAGGCACCGCCGAAGTCACCCCCTTCAAGGGACACTCCGATACCGAAACATTACTGGCCGCGATTGATGCCTATGGTGTCGGGGAAACCCTCAAGCAATGTGTCGGTATGTTCGCCTTTGCTCTTTGGGATCGTCAGGACAAGTTGCTTTATCTCGCGAGGGATCGGTTGGGCGAAAAGCCCCTCTATTATGGCTTTCAGGGAGACATCCTCCTTTTTGGATCCGAATTGAAGGCGCTGAGACAGCACCCTGCCTTTAAGCAGGAGATTAACCGCAGTGCACTGGCTTTGCTTCTGCGACATAACTTCATCCCAGCCCCCCATACGATCTACACTGGGATTCAAAAACTGCCTGCGGGAACCTATATCGCCCTCGGCACCCATCGACCTAATGCCCAACCGGTCACCTACTGGTCGGCCAAGGATAGTGCCCTCAAAGGACAGTTGCGCCCCTTTCAAGGCACCGAGGCTGAGGCGATTGAGCGCCTAGATCATCTCCTTCGAGAGGCGATTCAAGGACAAATGATGGCTGATGTCCCAATTGGCGCCTTCCTTTCAGGAGGCTTTGATTCAAGCCTCGTGATCGCTCTCATGCAAGCGCAATCACCACGCCCGGTGAACACCTTCACCATCGGTTTTGAAGAGGCGGCCTACAACGAGGCCGAGGCAGCAAGAGCCGTCGCTCAGCATCTCGGCACACATCACACCGATCTCTTACTGACACCAGCGGATGCCCTCGCCATCATTCCAGGGCTGCCGGCACACTATGACGAACCGTTTGCCGACTCTTCCCAAATTCCGACCCTGCTGGTCGCCAAGCTCGCTCGCGAAAGTGTCACCGTCAGCCTCTCCGGTGACGGTGGAGATGAGCTCTTTGGTGGCTACAATCGACATGTCTGGGCCATGCAGATTGGGCGGCGCCTGCGTTTTTTCCCTCAGGGCGCGCGGCAGACCCTATCGGCCCTGATGACGGCATTTCCTCCGCATGCCTGGGATACCCTTTTTAGAACGCTGGGCTTCATGCTGCCCAGTGGGCTCCGCTATTCAAGTCCTGGCGATAAGATCCACAAGCTCTCGCAGTTACTTTCAGCCAAGACACCGGAAGCCATTTATCTTGAGCTTTTATCCCACTGGAAAGACCCCAGTCGGGCCTTGATAGGGAACCCCAGGGAACCCGCCACGGTGATGAATGACTCGACCCAATGGCCCGAACTCCGGGAAGTGGAAAACCGGATGATGTATCTCGATCTGGTGGGCTATCTTCCCGATGACATCCTCGTCAAGGTCGATCGAGCCGCCATGGCGGTGAGCCTTGAAACCCGCATTCCCTTTCTCGATCACCGGGTCGTCGAATTTGCGGCCACCCTGCCGCTTTCGATGAAGATTCGCGAAAACGAAGGGAAGTGGTTATTGCGGCAATTGCTTTACCGCCATGTCCCTAAAGCCTTGGTCGAACGTCCCAAAATGGGCTTTGGGGTCCCCATCGATGATTGGCTCAGAGGTCCCCTCAAGGACTGGGCGGAAGCACTGATTGAGCCTCAACGCCTCAAGAAAGAGGGGTACTTCCATCCTCGACTGATTCAGGAAAAATGGTCACGTCATCAATCGGGGCGACACAACGAATCGCATCGCCTATGGAGTGTCCTGATGTTCCAAGCCTGGCTTGAAAGCACGCATTGATCCCTGGAGCTATCCCATTGAATGCCCCTCGAAAACCAAAATTATTGTTTTTTGTAACCGAAGACTGGTATTTCTGCTCGCATCGACTGCCGCTTGCGATCGCCGCGAGGGAGGCGGGTTACGAGGTGGTTCTGGCCACCCGGGTTCAGGCCCACCGATCCATCATCGAAGCGGCCGGTATTCGACTTTTGCCACTGGACCTCTCGCGGGGTGCCAAAAATCCTCTAAAGGACTGGCGAACCCTCCTCAAGCTCTATGGGATTCTGCGCTCAGAAAGACCCGACATTCTCCATAATGTCGCCATGAAACCGGTGCTCTATGGCAGCCTTGCGGCGAAATTTGGCAGCAAGGCCTCTGTCATTAATGCCCTTGCAGGGCTTGGCCATCTCTTTGCCGTCAATGGCCGATCAGGCCACCTCCGCCGACTGGTTCATGTTGCTCTTAAAGCCCTCCTCCTCCGCTCTGGTCGAGTCATCGTTCAAAATCCAGATGACCTAAGGCTGCTCGTCGAGTCAGGAACGATCGAACAAAATCAAGCCCTTTTGATCCGCGGCTCAGGCGCCGACCTCGACCGATTCAAATCCACACCAGAACCCTTGGGGCCTCCCGTCGTGGTGATGGCGGCCCGATTATTATGGGATAAGGGGGTTGGGGAGTTTGTTGCTGCTGCTGAGAAACTAAAGCGCGAAGGACTCAAGGCCCGCTTCATTCTGGTTGGGGAACCGGATACCGAAAATCACTCCTCCATCCAAAAGGAGCAGATTGAGATCTGGGTCCAGGAGGGCGCCATCGAATGGTGGGGCCAACAGTCGGATATGCCTTGGGTCTTCTCACAGTGTCATATCGTTTGTCTGCCGTCTTATTATGGCGAAGGGGTTCCAAAGGTCCTTCTGGAAGCGGCTGCCGCCCAACGCCCGATCATCACCACCGATATGCCCGGCTGCCGGGAAGCCGTTGAGCATGAAGAGAATGGGCTATTGGTTACAGCCCGCGATGTGGGGCATCTCGCAGAGGCCCTCCGTCGACTGATCGAAGACCGCCCTCTCAGGGAGCGGCTTGCGCAACGGGGACGACAACGAGCCGAACAGGAATTTGGGATTGAAAAAGTGGTTAGCGCCACATTAGAACTCTATAGCGAGTGCCTTGGCGCTCCTCCCCTAAAACCCAAATAATGGAGATCGTCTTGTCCCCCGCCGTTCACTTTTGAGCGGTATCCTTAGAGGGAAGGCCATTCCTTGATTGTCGTCACGCCAAGGAATCTCTAAAATCCGCCGTTTTTTTATTTTAATGGACGCCCCAGCATGTCTGATGATTTTAACCGACTGAGCCAGGAGCTGATTGAAGCCGGACGCTTCATCGACCAAAAGGGCTGGGTACCTGCCACCAGCGGCAACTTTTCGGCAAGACTCCCAGACGGCCGGATCGCTATCACGGTGTCAGGTCGACATAAGGGGGCCTTGACCCCTTCGGACATTATGCTCATCGATGCTGAAGGCATATCCCTTGATGGGCAGACCTCTTCGGCTGAAACGGGTCTCCATACGGCTCTCTATCGGCGCTTCCAGAAGGTCGGCTCGGTCCTTCATCCCCATTCGCCGGGCGCAACGCTTCTCTCGCGACTCCGAAAGGATGAAGTCGTGCTTGAGAACTATGAGCTATTGAAAGCTTTTGATGGCATCAACACGCATGCAACCAGAATTCGGATACCGATTTTCGACAACGATCAGGACATCCCCCGATTGCAAAGGGCGGTAGACGCCTGGCTCGATCGCGAACCGGATCCCCATGCCTATATCATCAGAAGCCATGGTTTTTATACTTGGGGAGCCACGATCAAAGACGCGCTTCGTCAAGTCGAAGCCCTTGAATATCTCCTCGACATTGAATCACGCCTCTTAGGAGCAACCCCCGCATGAGCCTTTTATCCATCACCACAGACAGCAACCCAAAGGCCCCTGAATGGGTTCGCGATCCTCTCGAAATTGCCGAGAAACTCAGCCATATTGGCGTCCTTTTTGAGCGTTGGGAGGCCCGTCAACCCCTGTCAGATCATGCCTCTGAGGAGGAAGTGATCACGGCCTATCAACAGGCCATCGATCACCTTAAAGATCTCTACGGCTTTCAATCCGTCGATGTCGTGAGCCTCAAGCCAGACCATCCGGATCGAGAGGCCCTTCGGGCAAAATTCCTTAATGAACACACCCATGACGAATTTGAAGTGCGCTTCTTCGTGGAAGGGCGAGGTCTTTTTGCCCTCCATCACGAAGATCGGGTTTTTTTAGTGCTGTGCGAAAAGGGAGATCTTCTGAGTGTGCCTGATGGCGTTCGGCATTGGTTCGACATGGGCATTGAGCCTGACTTCAAGTGCATCCGCCTCTTTACCAATCCTGAAGGCTGGGTGGCCAACTTCACAGGCGATCCGATCGCCGATCGGTTCCCAAGGCTCGCCGAATTCCTTGAGGCCGGATCATGATTGACTCTATTTTGACCGATATCGAAGGAACCACCTCGTCACTTTCCTTCGTGAGAGACGTCCTCTTCCCGTACTCAAGAGCGCATCTCCCCGCATTCATCAAGGCGCACGCTCAAGATCCATTGATTCAGAAAGAACTTGAGGCGATCAACCAACTCAAAGGCGCTGTTCTGTCGCAACAGGAAGCCTTGGACCAATTACTCACCTGGATTGATCAAGATCAAAAGGTCACCCCGCTCAAAGCCCTTCAAGGGCTCATCTGGGAGGCAGGCTATGAACAAGGCGACTTCCACGGACACCTCTATGAAGATGCGGCCAGAATGCTAAAAGTCTGGGCCTCCCAAGGATTCAAACTCTACGTTTTTTCATCCGGTTCTATAAAGGCCCAAAAGCTGTTGTTTGGGCACACCGAGGAAGGTGACCTCTCGCCGCTATTTTCCGATTTTTTTGACACCCGCATCGGATCCAAGCAAGATCCAGAAGCCTATAGGGCCATTGCGAGAGCAACCCGACAAGCCGCCTCCAACATCCTCTTCTTATCGGACATCGGAACCGAACTGGATGCCGCGAGGGCTGCCGGAATGGCGACGACCCAATTAATCCGAGAAAACCAACCCATCCACTCAGAACAGCATGCTGTTGCAAAAACCTTTGATGACATCGTGCTTCAATAATGGAAACTCTCTATTTCTCTAGATGAAACACTGATTTTTAGGGCCACGAACACCGCCGACAGGGGTTTATTGTATTTAAACGGGCGTTTTATTGGCATCAACCTTGCTTATAATGTTGCAAGCTAAACCCCTTGAACCTGCCTTCATAGCCCAGTAAAGTGGTTCCAACAGCGAGGGAAATTGATTCCCGCCCTAGCATCCAGAAATTCCCCGCAGACGATCCGAGTCGATCAGCGGCGGAGAATTCCTCGATGCTCATGCGTCACCCGACCGACTCCGTGGTCGTCTAGGTCATTGCCTATGAGTTATCCAGATACCCGCATTCTTACCCAACCTTTTGCCACCTCCGGCATCATCACCCGGAGAAATTTTCTTAAGGCCTCTTCCATGGCCGCCGCAGGCAGCCTCCTTCTCCAAGGATCCCCCGCTCGAGCAGCGAACTTCGGAAGCGAGAGGACGCTTCGCTTCCATAATGTCCACACCGATGAGGAGCTGGCCATCCGCTGCTGTCCTGAAAAGGATTACGATCGTGAAACCCGCCTCCGCTTCAGCAGCCTGCTGCGGGATCATCATGCCGATGAAGTCCGAGAAATGGACCCCGCATTAATTGATATCTTTTTTGCGATTTCCGCCTTTACCGGTGCGACCGGTCCTTTCAAGATCCTATCGGGTTACCGTTCGCCAGAGACCAATAGCTGGCTCCGCGGCTTTCATTCCGGCGTCGCCGAACACAGCATGCATATCGAAGGCAAGGCTGTGGATATCAGGATGGATGAAATCAGCACCCGGGAGCTCCGCTCTGTGGGATTAGCCTTGGCTATGGGCGGTGTGGGTTACTACCCCCGCTCAAACTTTGTCCATCTCGATACCGGCAGCATCCGTCACTGGTAGGCACGATCAGGAGCTCATCCCTATGCGGATTGATGAAGAAGGGAACATGGAGCTATCCGCCGAAGAAAACCAGCGGCTGATGGACCAACTGGAGATCGCCCCGGAAGATTACGAAGACCCTCCGGTTGAAATCGAATGCGTCAGCATGGACGATCAGGCGGCGACCTTTACCGCGCTGAATACCAACACCGGAAAAACCATCGAACTCGTCTTCGACCTCATGGCCGACTAGGCACCGCCGCCGCCGGCAGATAAGGGGGCCCTTTAGCTAAGAGCACCTGCAGGGTTCGATCATGACCATAGATGTCCTCAAAGAAGCTGATTCGCCCTCCCTGGTCAGCCATGACCGTCGAATAAAGAATATAAACGGGAATGGGTCTCTTCAGGCTGATCGTCTTGGTCTGATCGCCTTTAATCATCACCTCAATGCGCTCTCGCGGCCAATCGCCATTATCTTGAAGAACCCATTCGGCGAGCCTTAAGGGATCTTTAACACGAATACAGCCGTGACTAAAGTCCCGCCGATCCCGACTGAAAAGGCTTTTTGCTGGCGTACTATGAAGATAGACGTTATTGGTATTTGGGAATGAGAACTTGAAAAGGCCCAGGGCATTCTCCTCTGAGGGCCGCTGACGGAGCTTAAGCTGGCCTGCCAGCACCTTCTGAAGGTTAGCCTCATTCGGCTCCAAAGGCACCGATTTTAATGAGAAATCAGGAACGATTTCCATGGAACGCACGCCCATCAGCTCCGGATGATGAAGAAACTCAGGAACCAATTCCTTGACCGCAATGGCTTCGGGGACATTCCAATAGGGCCTAAAGGTCACCATGGTCATGTCGGATCGAAAAACTGGGGTCGTGCGTCCATCCATCGCCTCACCGACGACCACGTTCATCTGGAGCTCATGCTGCCCCAACCCCTCGCCGGCTCGGGCTCCATACAGCTTAAAAGCAGGGATATTCACGATCAGGTAATACCCCTTAATATCGGCCGGAAGCCACCTCAAACGCTCAAGCCCGATCTCAATCTGTTTCAGGCGATCGGGAATAGGTGTCGATAGCCGCTTGAGGGTGGCTTGCCCTATCACACCATCCTCTCCAATACCGTGCCGCATCTGGAAGGCCTTCACCGCTTCCGCCAAGAGGGGATCATAAAGTTCAGAGCCTTGATCCTTGATGGTGAGCGGAGGCAGATCACCGAGAGCGGTCAAAAGCTTTCGAAGGGCAGGGACATCTTGGTGCTGCATGCCCGGGCGAAAGAGGGGCGGAAAGCCAAAGCGCGGATGCGGCAACTCCCTCGCCAATGATCGATAGCGCTTCAGCGCCTCCTTCAATGGTTTATAAATGGGAAAACTAGGCTCAAGCGCCATCACCACCTTTCGGGGGCTCTCTCCCAAAAAGATCTTTCGGAGCTCTAAGGCCCCATCGATCCGTCTTGGCTCAATATCGAAACCCACGGCCCGCGGCTGGACATGACCCATCGAGACATGCCGAAGAAATCGAAGACTTGAAACCGTTAGGACCAGATCAAAACGGGAAGCCTCTTCCGAGACTAAAGGACCTTGAGAGGACTTCCGAAGCGTGTCCTGAAGCCAGACGACATCATAATCCTCCCATCGAAGCCCAAGATCTTCCGAACTTCCAAGCATCTCCACCATCGACTTTGCGGCGGCCGTCGGCCGTCCACCATGAAGCCACACCGGCTGATGCGAAGACCCTTCATAAATCGCCGCCAAAGGCTTAGCCACATCCGACAGCGGCTCATAGCGGAGCCCGGCGATCCGGCCGAGCTTCAGCCACTTTGAAAGATCCGCCTCAAAACCCACTCCAGCCGCCAGCAAAGATCCTTGGACCCAGACGCACAATAACAACGAGAAAAATAATTGACCCACCATAGAGCGATGCAACCCACTCGACCAACACGGGGCCTCTCAGCCATAAAACCACCAGAAGCGCAGTATAGCCACCTAGAGCGCCACCATTAACCTAGAACTTTACTAGGGATTTAAAGAGGACTAAAATGGTCCCCAATAAACGAGGCCATCATGCTCCGGATCAGTAAACTCAGCGACTACGCCATCATCATTCTTGGCCACATGGCCAAGGCGCCCTCACAAACCTTTGCCGCCAATGACCTTGCAGGTTCGGCCGGGATTGGGGGGCCAACGGTCAGCAAGGTCCTGAAGGCGCTGGTCAAGGCGCACGTGGTTCGCTCAACTCGGGGCCCCAAAGGAGGCTACCAGCTAGCCCAAACACCCGAAAAGACGTCCATCGCCAGTATCATTGCAGCGCTTGAGGGCCCCATCGCTCTCACCGAATGCAGCATTGACCTCAGCCACTGCGAGCAGGCGTCCTCCTGCAATGTCCGCGGCAACTGGTCGGTCATCAATCGTGCCATTCATGCCGCCCTCGAGGCCGTTACCCTGGCCGATATGGCGATCACCCCTCCCATGGGATCCGATGGATTTCATATTCCCGTCAAAGACATCACCTTTCAGCCAAGACGAAACCCGGAGCAATGACGATGTCCGCATCCCAACAACAAATCGACAACCTGATCCAGAAGGAATACAAACCTGGCTTTGTCACCGACCTTGAAGCGGATACTCTGCCTCCGGGTTTAAATGAAGACGTCATCCGCGCCATATCAGCCCGCAAGAACGAGCCGCCCTTCATGCTGGCCTGGCGCCTCAAGGCCTATCAGCAATGGCTGACCATGCGCGAACCAGATTGGGCCTATCTCGATTATCAGGCCATCGATTACAACAGCATCAGCTATTATTCAGCACCCAAGGTCAAAGAGGCCCCCAAAAGCCTTAATGAGGTGGATCCTAAGCTGATCGAAACCTATAAGAAACTAGGCATCCCCCTTCATGAGCAGGAGCGGCTGGCCGGGGTAGCGGTCGATGCCGTCTTTGACAGCGTTTCAGTTGCAACCACTTTCAAGGACAAGCTGAAAGAGGCCGGGGTTATTTTTTGCTCCTTTTCAGAAGCCGTCCACACCCACCCTGAGCTGATCCAGCAATATCTTGGATCCGTGGTCCCACCCTCTGATAATTTCTTTGCAGCCCTTAATGCTGCGGTGTTTTCAGATGGATCCTTTGTTTTCATTCCAAAGGGCGTTCGCTGCCCCATGGAGCTGTCCACCTATTTCAGGATCAATGCAGCCAACACCGGGCAGTTCGAAAGAACACTGATCATCGCCGAGGAAAACAGCCACGTCAGCTACCTTGAGGGCTGCACCGCACCGATGCGCGATGAGAACCAGCTGCACGCCGCCGTGGTCGAACTCATTGCCCTTGATCATGCCGAGATCAAATACTCAACGGTTCAGAACTGGTATCCCGGCGACGAGGAAGGTCGGGGCGGTATCTACAATTTTGTGACTAAGCGAGGTGACTGCCGAGGCCACCACGCTAAAATTTCATGGACCCAGGTCGAAACGGGCTCCGCCATCACCTGGAAGTATCCAAGTTGTATCCTCCGCGGGGATCATTCCGTAGGAGAGTTCTATTCGGTCGCCGTTTCCAATCACCGTCAACAGGCGGATACCGGGACCAAGATGATTCATATCGGAAAAAATACCAAGAGCACCATCATCTCCAAGGGCATTTCGGCAGGACGCGCTGAAAACACTTACAGGGGACAGGTCAAGATCCTTCCTGGCGCTATCAATGCCCGAAACTACACCCAGTGTGATTCCCTCCTGATCGGCCCCAAATGTGGCGCCCACACCTTCCCCTACATCGAGGTCAAGGAACCTACGGCACGGCTGGAGCATGAAGCGACCACGGCCAAGATCAGCGAGGATCAATTGTTTTTTTGCCAGCAACGTGGCCTTTCAGCCGAGGATGCCGTCTCTATGATCGTCAACGGTTTCTGCAAGCAAGTCTTTAAGGAGTTGCCCATGGAATTTGCCGTGGAAGCCCAAGCCCTATTGGGCATCAGCCTCGAAGGCAGCGTGGGATAACCCCAAGAACTAAACTACTCCATCGAATCAATACCATGCTAAGCATTCAAAACCTTGAAGCCAAAGCCGACGAGCAGGCCATCCTCAAAGGCATCAGCCTGGACATTAAACCCGGCGAAGTCCACGCCATCATGGGCCCAAACGGATCCGGCAAGAGCACCCTGTCCAACATTTTGGCTGGACGCGAAGGCTACCAGGTGACCCATGGCTCGGTAACCTACGAGGGGAAAGATCTTCTCGCCATGAAGCCCGAAGAAAGGGCCCGAGAGGGCATCTTCTTAGCCTTCCAATACCCGGTTGAAATTCCGGGGGTGAGTAACATTTATTTGCTCAAAGCCGCACTCAACGCCATCCGAAAGCACCACGGCCAAACCGAGGTCGACGCAATGGACTTCCTGCAACTCGTGAAAGCGAAGATCAAGAGCCTAAGCCTCGATGAGCAGTTCCTCTATCGAGGCGTCAACGAGGGCTTTTCAGGCGGCGAAAAAAAGCGGAACGAAATCCTTCAGATGGCCATTCTCGAACCGAGACTATGCATTCTGGATGAAACCGATTCAGGCCTTGATATCGATGCGCTCAAGATTGTTGCCGATGGCGTGAATGCCCTTCGCTCTCCGACGCGCTCCTTCATTATGGTGACGCATTATCAGCGACTCCTTGACTACATCAAGCCCGATGTCGTCCACGTGTTGGCTCAGGGCCGCATTGTCAGGTCGGGCGGCCCGGAACTCGCGCTCGAATTGGAGGCGCGTGGCTACGGCTGGATCGACCCCAGCTTGAACCACTGAGGACCAGCATATTATGGACTCCGTGGAACACTATCAGGCTTTTTTTAAAACGGGCGAAGGACAGCTATTCCCTTGGCTTGAGGCGCTGAGGGCTCCGGCCCGTGAACGGTTTGTAGCCCAAGGGTTCCCAGACCCCCTCGAGGAGGGATGGCGCTACACACCGCTTCGATCACTCGAGAGAGTCCGCTTCACGCCCGCAGAGGCCATGAGCGCGATCCCATCAGAGCCTGTCGACCTTGAGCTTCTGAAGGATGCCTACTCGGTGGTCTTCGTCGATGGTCACTATGTTGCGACAGCCTCATGCCTTGAGGGACTCCCTGAAGAGGTCAAGCTTAAGCCCCTGAGCCTCGCCCTTAGAACTCCTGGGGAAGACCTTCAAGGTCTCTTTGAAGACACCGCAGCAGCGGCCTCCTGCCACCGGCTGGAAGATTTCAATACAGCCCTCTTCAGCGATGGCCTCTGTCTCGATATCCAGCCAAACTACCGCCTTGAAAAACCGATTGTCGTCCTTCATCTGACCCAGCAAGCCCAGGGCCTCAACACTCTGCAGCATCGCCTTAGATTGGCTAAAGGCGCAGAGGCCCATCTCATCGAAGTATTCATTGGACCAAATGACCATCCCTCACTGACCACCAGCATGACCTATGCCGTGATGGATGAAAATGCCTCCCTCCGGCATGTCAGGCTGCAACGGGAAGGAAAGGCCAGTCATCACTTCAGTGGCCTTCGCCTCAAACTAAAAAGGTCCGCGCGCTATCGAGGGCATCTCGCGAGCCTTGGTGCCCTTTGGTCTAGAACCGAAATACACGCCCAACTGGGAACATCCGCTGAGTGCGAACTCGAGGGACTCCTGTTGGCCTCTGGACGCCAACACCAGGACGTTGAGACCCGCCTCGATCATGGCGGGACGCATGCCTCAAGCCGGCAGAATTTTAGGGGGATCGCGAACGAGCGGGGCCGAGGGGTCTTCACTGGACGCATCGTCGTCGACCCGGGCGCTGAGAAGACCGATGCCGGCATGAGTATTCGAAATCTCCTCCTATCGGGTGACGCAGAGATCGATGCGAGACCGCAACTTGAAATCCATGCGGACGACGTCAAATGTTCCCATGGGGTCACCGTCGGTCAACTCGATGAAGAAGCGGTTTTTACTCTCCAATCTCGAGGGATTGGAGAACAGGAGGCTCGCCATATGTTGACCTTTGCCTTTGCCAATGAACTGATCGAGCGGATCGAACCCGAAGCGGCTAGAGCGTCGATCCGTGACGCCTTCAAGGCCACGCTGCCAGGTTCAGACTTTGGAAGTGAATCCTAATGTACCCTCAAAAAACAACGCTTGATCTTGAAGCGATCCGCCAACAGTTCCCTATCCTCGCTGAACGCATTAACGGCCATCCGCTGGTCTATCTTGATAATGCGGCCTCGACCCAGAAACCCCTCTGCGTGATTGACCGCATCAGTGAGGTCTACCGCGCGGATTATGCCAATGTCCATCGCGGCGTTCATACCCTCAGTCAGCGCTCTACGGATCTTTTCGAGGAGGCGCGGGAGAAGGTCAGACGATTCATCAATGCCCGAAGCGCCCATGAAGTGATTTTTGTGCGCGGCACCACCGAGGCCATCAATCTGGTCGCCCAAAGCTATGGCCGCCCAAATTTTAAAGCCGGTGATGAAATCCTGATCTCTGCGATGGAGCATCATTCCAACATCGTCCCCTGGCAAATGCTGGCGAAGCAGACGGGCGCGATCCTCAAAGTCGCCCCAATCTGCTTTGAGGGCACATTACTCATGGAAGACTTTGAGGCGCTCCTCACAGAAAAGACCCGCCTCGTCGCCATCAGCCAGATGTCGAATGCTCTTGGCACCATTAACCCTATCAAGGACATCACCCGCCTTGCCCATGAGCGCGGCATCCCGGTGATGGTCGATGGCGCCCAATCAGCGCCCCATCTCCCGATTGATGTGAGAGACCTTGACTGTGATTTCTTTGCCTTTTCGGGGCATAAACTCTACGGGCCATCAGGGATTGGGGTTCTTTACGGGAAAGAAAACCTCCTTCAAGCGATGCCGCCATACCAGGGAGGCGGCGACATGATTCGCCGAGTGACCTTCGAAGAAACCGAATTCAACGAGCTTCCCTATAAATTCGAGGCAGGAACACCCAATATTGCCGATACCATTGCGCTTGGGACAGCGATTGATTTTGTCGAGGCGATCGGGATGACCCTTATTGCTGATTACGAAGAACAACTCCTCACCTATGCCACCTCAAAGGCGCTTGAAATCGAAGGACTTCGCATCATCGGCAGCGCACCTCAAAAGGGCGCCATCTTGTCGTTCACGCTCGATGGCATCCATCCCCATGACATCGGAACCCTTTTAGACCAACTAGGGATCGCCATTCGAGCCGGTCATCACTGCGCGATGCCGGTCATGGATTTCTTCGGTCTCCCCGCCACCGCGCGGGCATCCTTCGCCCTGTACAATACCTTTGACGAAGTCGACACTCTGATGGAAGGCATCCGTCAGGTCATCAAACTTTTCAAATAACCCAAATCATCACATGCTGGACCAGATCAGAGACCTCTATCAGGAAGTGGTCTTCGACCATAACCGAAACCCCCGCAATTTCAGGGTCATGGCCGATGCCAATCGAACCATCGAAGGCTTCAATCCACTTTGTGGAGATCGCATCACGCTCTATGTCAAAGTGAGCCATGGCTTGATTGAAGATGTCAGCTTTCAAGGGGCCGGCTGTGCCATTTCGACCGCATCCGCGTCATTAATGACCGAAATAGTGAAAGGGCAAACCGAGGCCGAAGCAGAAAAACTCTTTGAAACCTTCCACCGAATGACGACGGGAAAAAACGGCGATGACGTCAATCTCGAAGAAATCGGCAAGTTGGCCGTGCTTTCGGGGGTCAGGGCCTATCCGGCCCGCGTCAAGTGCGCCACACTAGCCTGGCATTCCCTGCAGGCTGCCCTCAAGAATGAGGGTCATGCGATTAGCACCGAATAAGCTTTTTTAAGGAGTGGGGTGATGTCTGATTGGATGTTGGTCGGCCCAGAATCCATGCTCGCTGAAGGCGAACATATGACCCTTGAGGTTGAGGGTGTCGAGGTCGCCCTTTTTAAAACGGATGGCAAACTGTTCGCCATTGAAGATGTCTGCTCCCATGACGGCGCCGAAATTGCGAGCGGCCACATCGAAGCCCGAACCATCATCTGCCCCCGCCACGGCGCGAGATTTTGCCTTGAAACCGGCAAAGCACTTTGCGCACCAGCCTATACCGATGTGGCGGCCTATGAGGTTCGGATCCTTGATGGCCAGATTGAAGTCCAAACGACCCCCAAACCTTAGAGCGTCATCTGGGCCTTCTTAAAGCAACGCTTCTAGGACAGGGGTCAGGCATCGGAGGTATAATGGCCTGTTTTCCGGGCAGGATCTCTCATGCGCGAACTCAACCCTCTCTACAACCAGATCAAAGATCTCAAGGGCCGACAAGAGTCCCTTAGGGGGTATCTTTGACTTCGAGGAAAAACAGGAACGACTCACCGAAGTCCTTCGGGAACTGGAGGATCCTAAAATTTGGGATGACCCTGAACGTGCCCAAACTCTCGGTAAGGAGCGAACTCAACTGGAATCGGTGGTCAACAACCTGATCAAGATTGACCGGGGCGTGAAAGAGGCCGCAGAACTCCTTGAATTGGCTGTCGAAGAGGATGACGAAGACAGCGTTGATCTCGTCGCCCTGGACCTTGAAGGTTTTGAAAAAATTATCGCAGAACTTGAATTTCGCCGCATGTTTGCGGGCGAGATGGACCACTGCAATGCCTTCCTCGACGTTCAAGCAGGATCCGGGGGCACCGAAGCTCAGGACTGGGCAGCCATGCTGGAACGGATGTATCTCCGATGGGGGGAGCGCCGCGGCTTCAAGACAGAACTCGTCGAAGAATCCGCAGGCGATGTCGCCGGCATCAAAAGTGCCACCATTCGTTTTGAAGGCGAATACGCCTATGGCTGGCTCAGAACAGAAACCGGCGTTCATCGGCTGGTCAGGAAATCCCCATTTGACTCCGGTAACCGGCGGCACACCTCCTTTTCATCGGTTTTCGTGTCACCCGAAGTTGACGACAACATCGACATCGACATCAACCCTGCCGACCTTAGGACCGATGTCTACCGCGCAAGCGGTGCCGGGGGGCAGCACGTCAACCGAACCGAATCGGCTGTCCGCATCACCCATCTTCCCTCGGGGGTCGTGGTTCAATGCCAAAGCCAGCGCTCACAGCATGCTAACCGCGACTGGTGTATGAAGCAGCTCCGCGCCAAGCTCTATGAGCTTGAGATTCAAAAACGCAATACCGAAAAACAGAAGCTGGAAGACTCCAAGTCGGATATCGGCTGGGGCAGTCAAATCCGCTCCTATGTCCTTGACCAATCGCGAATCAAGGATCTCAGAACCAATGTTGAGACCAGTAACCCGCAGCCCGTCCTTGATGGCGATCTGGATCTCTTTATCGAAGCCAGCCTGAAGAGCGGTTTATAAATCATGAATGACCAGCAAGACGAAAATAAGCTCATTGCCCAGCGCCGAGAAAAACTGAACACCCTGAGGCAGGAGGGCATTACTGCCTTTCCTAATGACTTCCGTCGGCATCATCTGGCAGAACCTTTACTGTCTGAATTTCAAGGCATTGAAGCCGAGGCGCTCGAAGCCAAGGCCATCAAGGTCTCACTCGCCGGCCGCCTCATGACGCGTCGCGTAATGGGAAAAGCGGCCTTCGCCCACTTGCAGGATATGTCAGGGCAGATCCAGCTATTCCTGCAACGAGACCATCTACCCGAAGGGGTCTATGACGCCTTCAAGGGCTATGATCTTGGGGACATTATTGGCGTTGATGGCACCCTCTTTATGACCAAAACCGGGGAGCTCTCGGTCAAAGCCAGTAGCCTTCGCCTGTTAACCAAATCTCTAAGGCCTCTTCCTGAAAAGTTTCACGGCCTGACCGATGCTGAAACCTGCTATCGGCAACGGTATCTAGATCTGATCATGAATCAGGACTCTCGTCGGGTCTTTCTGCTTCGAAGCGCCATCGTGCGCCACATCCGTGATTTCCTGACCCTGCGCGATTTCCTCGAAGTCGAAACGCCGATGATGCAGGTGATCCCGGGGGGGGCCCGTGCGAAGCCTTTCATCACGCACCATAATGCGCTGGACATGGACCTCTACCTTCGCATTGCGCCAGAACTCTATCTGAAGCGCTTGGTCGTCGGGGGATTTGAACGTGTCTTCGAGATCAATCGGAGCTTTAGGAACGAGGGCCTTTCAACGCGCCACAACCCCGAGTTCACGATGATCGAGTTCTACCAGGCTTACGCCGATTATCGTGACCTGATGGACCTGACCGAGGCATTGATGCGAAGTCTCGCTGAAACATTGCTAGGAACAACCCAGATTCACTATCAGGGCAACGATTTTGATCTTGGACAACCCTTCAGGCGAATGACCGTTCTTGAATCGATCATGCATTACAACCCGGAGATCACTGCCGATCAGCTCGCTGAGCGCGACACCGCCTCGGACATCGCCCGTCGACTTGGAATCAAGGTGGCGCCGGGTGATGGCCTTGGAAAGATTCAAACGGAAATCTTTGAGAAGACGGTCGAGGACAAACTGTTCGAACCGACCTTCATCACCGCTTATCCTGCCGAGGTCTCCCCTTTGGCAAGACGAAACGATGACAACCCCTTCATTACCGATCGCTTTGAATTCTTTATTGCCGGCCGCGAGTTGGCGAATGGATTTTCAGAGCTGAACGACCCTGAAGATCAAGCCGATCGCTTCCGTCAGCAGGTTCTAGACAAAGATCAAGGCGATGAGGAAGCCATGCATTACGATAGCGATTATATTCGCGCACTGGAGCACGGCATGCCACCCACGGCGGGTGAAGGCATCGGCATTGACCGACTCGTGATGCTCTTCACCGATGCACCCTCCATCCGGGATGTCATCCTGTTTCCGCACATGCGGCGTGAAGCTTAAGACTGATTGACCGCGCTATGGGGACGCGGTCAATCGCCTTTTTTAACCTCGATCAATGAGGCTTTGACGCGACACTTCCGATGGGGAGTAAGGGGACACCGTAATCTTTTAAAATCGCCTCGATCTCAGCGCCCTTCTTCTCAATCAGATCATCAAGGAGCTTCTTCCGCTCCTTATCGGGGATCCGGACCCCCATAGACATCGCGAAATCAAAGCGAAGTCCAGGCTCTGAGGCCATGGGAATTAATTCGAACATCCCGGGCTTTTCCTTGGCAAGGTAGGCGGCCATGGGCCCCCAAATAATCACCATATCCAACTTCTTCTCGGTAAAGTCCCGGAGAAGAACCTGCGCCGTATTTTCGCTGGTATCACCGGTCATCGTCTGATAGGGAATACCTCGAGTAATCAGCCCATGATTCAAGAGCCAGGTGGTCCCAGGAGCCCCATCGAACATAGCAATCCGAAGCTTGCTCCTGACCTCCTCCGGCAACCGATCAAGATCATTAGGGGCCTTTACAGTGTCCAACGCCCCCCCCTTCAAGAGGACCAGAACATAGGTGGAACGATAATAAGGACGCGTCGTAGCCGCTATTTCAAAGCCATCTGGAACCCCCATCACCACATCACACTTATAGGTCTCCGTATCGGGGATTTTCGCTTTGAGGGTGTTGCGAATAAAACCAAGGCGCTGAGGAAACCAGGTGTATTCGAGTTTCTGCCCTAGCGCATCGGCGAAAAGATGAGCGATCTTGTTTTCATAACCCTTGCCGTTTTCAAGGGAAAGTGGCGGATTGTTGGGGTCCGCACAGACCTTAAACACCCCCTCATCCGCACCAGCCAGCCCTGCCATCACTGATAAACACCCCACCATCACCGCACATCGTAAGATTTGCATCATTGTTCCCATCGATCATTCATTAAAAATCCACCAAGAACCGGACGCCTTTTGGAGACTTACCTCGCGCTAATGGTTCCTTTAAGAGACTGGGAGCTAAACCCATAGCCCAAAAAAAAACCCTGGCCGCCTAAGCCGCCAGGGTTTTTTTGGTGATGGAGCGGGTTTCTAGGAAACCCGCCGTCTACCCTTAGTTAGGCAGAGCAAACACCGTGAAGACACCACCCAGCTTGGTGTGTGCGCCGAGGCTCTTATAAGCCCCTACTGCACCCAAACCTTCGCTGTCGCCTTCAAGGCCAGCCGCCATACCAACGCCTGCCCAGCCACCGATACCCGAGAGGATACCGATGTACTGCTTGCCGTTGTACATCCAGGTGCTCACGTTGCCGATGATCCCCGATGGGGTCTTGAACTTATAAAGTTCAGCACCGGTATTGGCATCACGCACCTTGAGGTAACCTTCGAGCGTTCCATAGACCACCAAATCACTGGCGGTCGAGAGCATGCCGCTCCAAAGAGAGAAAGGCTCGTCGATCTGCCATGCGATCTTACCGGTGGTTGGATCCCACGCGGTGAAAGAACCCATGTGGAGCTTTTCTTCCTTGTCACCGGTCTTGACGTTGGCTTTTGCTGGGTAAATATTCAGCGTTGCACCGACGTAAGGCTGGCCCGCAGTGTACTCAACCTGGAAGGGCTCATAGTCCATACAGGTGTGGTTACCTGGGATGTAGATGAGCTTTGTCTTTGGTGAGAAAGTCACCGGCGGCTCATTCTTAGCACCCATGGCTGAAGGACAAATGCCCTTCTGGTTATGGTCTTCACCACCCGATTGGGTTGAGTACTGGCTGACGACCTGCGGACGACCCGTCTTGGGATCAACATGCGTGGCCCAATTGACCATCTTGTCGAACTTTTCAGCGACCAACAATTCGCCGGTCAGACGATCGAGGGTGTAGCCGAATCCATTACGATCGAAGTGGGTCAGAAGCTTAGAGTGGTCTTTGCCATCCTTATCCTTCATGGGAACATCGATCAACGTCATTTCGTTGATACCGTCATAATCCCATTCGTCATGTGGGGTCATCTGATAAACCCACTTGGCTGCACCAGTATCCGCATCGCGAGCCCAGATGGTCATCGACCACTTGTTATCGCCAGGACGCTGAACAGGATTCCACGTCGAAGGATTGCCTGAACCGTAATAAATCAGATTGGCATCCTTGTCGTAGCTGGTCCAGCCCCACGTGGTGCCACCGCCGATCTTCCACTGGTCACCCTGCCAGCTCTTCAGCGAAGAGTCCTTGCCTACCGCGGCCATCTTGCCGTCAGTCCAGGTCATGGTCTTCTCTGGATCGATCTTCATGTCGGCATCAGGACCCAAGCTGTAAGCCTTCCAAGCGAGGCTACCGTCCTTGACGTTGTAAGCGGCCATGAAGCCACGTACACCGAATTCACCCCCTGAAATACCGATCAGGACCTTGTCCTTCACGATGACTGGGGCACTCGTGTTGGTCATACCCGCCTTTGGATCGCCATTCTTGACTTTCCATACGAGCTTGCCGGTCTTCGCATCGAGTGCGATCAACGTGGCATCGCCCTGGGCCAGGAAGACTTTGCCGTCTCCGTAACCAAGACCACGGTTGACCACGTCACAACACATGACACCAATGACCTGCGTTGGATCCGTGCCCTTGTCAGGCGCGTAATCGTATTCCCATACGACACTGTGGGTGTCCTGGCTCAGCGCATAAATCTTGTGCGGGAAACCGGTATGGATGTAGATCAGTCCATTGACGACCAAAGGACCACCCTCATGACCGCGCAGAGCGCCGGTTGAGAAAGTCCAGATCGGCTGGATGCTCTTAGCATTGTCCTTGTTGATCTGAGTGAGCGTGCTGAAACGGCTACCAAAATAATCCCCACCCCAGGTTGCCCAGTTGGCTGGATCATGAGACAGCTTTTCGACCTCGGCATTAGCAGAAACCACAGCCGGCGCCAGCATGGCGGACGCTACGGTCGTCGAAAGCAGCAAACTCTTCAAAGAGTTCTTCATCGTTAAAAACCGGGATAAATCCCGAGGCGACCGTCTGGGTGCGTAACTTGAAGGATTTCAGGGCAAAAGTCAACGGCCACAACCTGAACAATCACCTTTATCCAAAAAGCCCCTTTGCGATCGATTCCAACTAGATCCTTCTCTCACGCCCCATTGAAGACCCTTTTCGGATTGCTTTAATCGCTTTGGGGACAGAAAATGCGCGATCTAGCCCCTGAAGCACCCTCCAGATCATCACCGATGCCCTCTCTCGCCAAATCTTTACTGAGCCCTTTGAAGGCCCTTTCACTCCTCATCGGAGGCTTCTGCCACTTGGGGTTTTCATCGGAAACGCTCGCCGAAGCCCTTCCCATCAAGGCGGTCGCCGAGGGCGTTTATGTCCACCAGGGCAGCCACCTCTTCCCGAACCCTCAAAATCATGGAGAGATCGCCAACATCGGCTTCATCGTCGGCAACCACTGTGTCGCCATCATTGATACCGGGGGCAGTCAAGAAGAAGGGCAACGCTTAAAAGCGGCCGTAAAGGCCACGACGCAGATGCCCATATGCTATGTCATCAATACCCACGTCCACCCTGACCATATTTACGGTAATCGGGCCTTCAAGGCCCCAGGCGTTCAATTTGTAGGCCACTATCGACTGGCCCATGCCATGGCCATGAGGGCCCCCTATTACCTTTCGCAGGCGAAGGATCAACTGGGATTAACCCTCAGCGCCGAAGACTTCGTCCCCCCGGATATCGAAGTTCATGACACCCTCGACCTTGACCTTGGCGGAAGGACGCTGCACCTCATGGCCCACCCGAGGGCTCATACTGATAACGACCTCAGCATTTTTGATGCGACATCAGAAACTCTCTGGCTTGGAGATCTGCTCTTCATGGGCCATCTACCGGTGATCGACGGCAGCCTTCTTGGCTGGCTCAAGACCATCGATCAGCTGCCCTCGATCACCGCCAAAAGGGTGATCCCAGGACACGGCCCGATAACGGCTCTCTGGCCTTTGGCCCTGGCCGGTGAAAAGCGCTATCTTGAAAGCTTGGCTCATGACATCAGAGCCGCCCAGAAGGCCAATAAGACCATCGAACAGGCGATGAATGAGATTGGCCTCGAGCACCGAGCCGACTGGCAGCTTTTTGACGACTTTCACCGTCGCAACATCGCTTCAGGCTTCGCCGAGCTCGAATGGGAAGACCCGAGCCCCGAACCACCCTTAAAAAACCCAGGGAGATCTAACCCATGAAGACCGTCATGATCCGCATACTCCTGACCTTCACCTTCCTCAACCTCTCAGGCCTCCCGCTTGGAGCTCAGGCCGAGGGGGAAGATGAAAGCCAATGGACCTCACAGCTCAAGAATCAATTCTTCGGTGATCGACCGATCAGCGAGGATCACGAGACCATTGAGATCACAGCGCCTTATCGCGCCGAGGACCCCGCTCTGGTGCCCATCCAGATCACCAGCAAGTTTCCTCAGACGGGCGCCCAATTCATTAAAAAGATCACGGTCATTATCGATCATAATCCGACCCCTTTTTCGGCGTCATTTGAGTTCACCCAGGAGAGCGGCAAAGCCGACATCGCGACCCGCATGCGCGTCAATGCTTACACCTATATCCGCGCCATTGCTGAAACCAACGATGGCAAACTGCACATGGCCAAGGCCTTTGTCAAAGCGAGTGGTGGATGCTCTGCGCCGATCGGGACCGACAGTGAGGATGCCAAGGCTCGGTTTGGAAAAATGAAATTCAAATTCGATCAGGACAAGCCGACCTTGGGATCAGCCAACCCCGTTCAACTGTTAATCAGCCACCCGAATATCACCGGCATGCAGATGGATCAAATCACCCGGATGATTCAACCCGCCCATTATGTGACGGACGTTAACGTCAGCTTCGATGGGAAGCCGGTACTGACCGTCAAGGGCGACATTGCGCTCAGCACGGATCCAAACTTCAGGTTCTACTTTGCGCCTCAAAAAGCAGGCGAACTCCATGTCGACATCAAGGATAACCTTGGCCAGCAATTCTCCGCCAACCAGTCCGTCAATCCTTGACCCTAGTAGGCCCTCTGCAATGCGGCGGCGGCACCCCCCACTTAGGGTGCCGCTTTCTTTGACTTACGGGCGTCCAGCCACTCGGACAGTTGCTGAGTAAGGACATAGAAAACCGGGACGAATGGGATCGCGACCAGTGTTGATGCCAGCATCCCGCCAAACACGACCGTTCCAATAGCCTGCTGGCTCGCGGCGCCAGCACCGCTGGCCTTCAAAAGAGGCACCACCCCAAGGATGAAGGCAAAGGAAGTCATGATGATGGGCCGAAACCGTTTACGGGTGGCCTCAACCGCCGCATCGACAATCGAGTGACCCTCAGCACGCAGTTCGCGGGCAAACTCAACCACCAGAATCGCGTTTTTACTGGCGAGCGCAATCATCAGAACGAGCCCGACCTGGGTGTAGAGGTTGTTATCAAAATTTCGGGCGATCAGCGCCAAAATCACCCCGACCAAGGCCATCGGCACGACCAGAATGACCCCGAGCGGGGAGATCCAGTTTTCATATTGGGCCGCAAGGACAAGGAAAACCAGCAGCAAGGACAGCGCATACACAAAATAAGCGGTATTTCCGACCAACTTCTGCTGATATGCGACTGACGTCCAATCGTAGTGGAAGCCCTGAGGCAATGAGGCATCCGCCATCTGTTCCATGATATGCATCGCGTCACCCCCACTCACGCCTGGAGCTGGCGCTCCAAAGAAAGGGGCTGCGGGATAAAGGTTATAACGAGACACCAATTCTGAGCCGACTTTCCGATTGATGGTTAAGAGCGTCCCAAGGGGCACCATGTTGGACTCATTATTTCTGACATAGAGATCCTGAATATCATCGATACTCCGACGATAAGCGGCATCAGCCTGCACGTAGACCTGAAAAGACTGATCAAATTTTGTGAACAAGTTGACGTAGCTTGAGCCGAGATAGGACTGCAGCGTCCCGAAGATGTTTTCAATAGGGACCTGAAGAGATTGAGCCTTGGTTCGATCAATATCTAAAAAAAGCTGAGGACTTAAGGCACTAAAGGTCGTGGCTGAGAAACCGAGCCCACTCTGGGTGGCTGCCGCCCTCATCAACTCGGTCATGATGGGTTGTAACTCCCGAATACCATGCGCGCCACGATCCTCGACCATCATCTGAAGGCCGCCAACCTGTCCAAGACCCGCGATCGGAGGCGGCGTCACCGCGACGACACGCGCCTCTTGTATCCCATCAAATTTCTTTTTGAGATCCTGGAGAATAACCGCCTGACTCAAGGCCTCACCCCGCTTCTCCCAACTGTCGTAAGGCGCAAAGATAGTGAACGCGTTGGCAAGATTGGCCGTATCAGGGACAGAAAACCCACCGATGGTGATCCATCCCTTGATTCCCGGAGTTTCCTTCAATATCTGGCCGACTTTGTCGATCACGGCCCGCACCCTCGGCTGAGAACTTCCCTCCGGCAATTTCCCAAAAATGATGGCGTACCCCTGATCCTCTATCGGCAGAAAACCGGTGGGGTGATGCGCAAACATCCAGCCACCGAATAAGATGACGACCACAAACAACGCCACCATGGACCGAGTTCTCTCAACCATCCAACGGATGATGTTGGTGTAGGCCGCTTCAATCTTTCCATAGCCGCGATTAAAGGCACGATAAAACGCATTGGGCTCATAATCCTTAGGCCTTGGCTTCAAATAAAGAGCACATTGGGCAGGCTTCAATGTCAGCGCATTGATGGCGCTAATAATGGCCGTTGAGGCGATCACCAACGCAAACTGCTTAAAGAGCTCGCCGCTAATTCCAGGAAGAAAGGCCGCGGGAAGAAAGACAGCGGAAAGCACCAAGGTGATACCGATGACAGGGCCCGTCATCTGACTCATGGCCTTGATGGCGGCATCCTTGGGGGTGAGTCCCGACTCAATATGAGACGTCGCATTCTCGACGATCACGATGGCATCATCGACCACAATACCAATGGCGAGAATCAGCCCGAAAAGGGTCATCAGATTGACCGAAAAGCCGAGCATGGCCATCGCCGCGAAGGCACCGATAATGGTCACTGGTACCGTCGTCGCGGGGACCAAGGTCGCCCGCCAGTTTTGAAGGAAGAGGATGACCACGGCAAGAACCAAAAAGCCGGCTTCATAAAGCGTTTCATAAACCGCATGAATCGACTGTTCGATGAAGTCCGTCGTATCGTAGAGGATCGAGTAACTCAGTCCTTCAGGAAATTCTGCCGACATTTTCTTGGTCAGATCCTTGACCTTTTCTCCGATATCTAAAGCATTTGCATCGGGCAGGCCATAGACCAAGATCTGAGCCGCCTTATGGCCACTGACCCCCGAAAAATTGGTATAGGATTTCTGGGCTAATTCGACCCTTGCAACATCTTTTACCCGAACAATTTGTGCGGTGGCTGCATCGGACCCATTTTGGCTGCTTTGGCCATTTTGACTGCTCTTTGGCGTCACGGCCTTCACAATAATGTCTTCAAACTCGGAAATATCTGAGAGCCGTCCCAGCGCATTAATCGTTAACTGGAAGGACTGATCCTCAGGAACCGGTGGACCCCCCAACTGCCCTGCGACCACCTGATTATTTTGCGAGCGAACGGCATCCGCCACATCGGTTGTGGTGAGACCGTAGTATTTGAGGCGCTCGGGGTCCATCCATATCCGCATGCTGTAGGAACCTGCGCCTTTGACGACAATCTGACCGACCCCTGGAATACGCCACAGCGGGTACATGAGATTAATCTGGGCATAATTTGACAAGTAGGTCTCATCAAACCGTTCATCCTCAGCAAAAAGGCTGATCGCCATCAAAATATTGGTCGACACCTTACGGATGCTAATACCCTGCTTTTGAACGGCATCTGGCAACTGCGACATTTGGCCATTGACCAAATTTTGAACCAGACTGAGGGAGGAGTTAAGATCAGTCCCCACCTCAAAGGTGATGGTCAGGACATAAGATCCATCAGAGCCACTGGTCGAATAGATATACATCGACTTTTCGACCCCATTAACCCCCTCTTCAATGGGGATACCCACCGTCTTCGCAATGACCTCAGCACTCGCACCGGGATAACTGGTCGAAACCTGAATGGTGGGGGGAACAATCTGAGGGTACTGAGAAACAGGGAGCCCCGAGACACTCACCAACCCCAGGATGACCGTAATCAGGGCGATCACATTGGCGAGGATCGGACGCTCGATAAAGAACTTCGACATCATGGGGTCACCGACTCCTTGACCTCAGCGCCCTTATCTGGAGAGACCTTCTTTCCAGGGATCGCCCGCATCTGACCATTCACAATCACCCAATCCGCCGCATCAAGGCCCGATTCAATAGCAAATTGTTTATTCGCCTGGGGTCCTAAGGTGATTCCCCGGCGACTCACCACATCCTGATCATCGACAACCAGAACATATGCGCCCGCTTGATCAAAGGCGACTGCATCTTCTGGAACCAATAACCCTTCTCGCTTCAGCGGGCGCTCCGCCCGGATACGGACAAAAAGTCCCGGAAAAATGTTGTTTTTGGGATTTGCAAGGGTCGCCCTTAATTGCAGCGTCCCGGTCGTAGGGTCCACCTGAATATCGGTGTAATCAAGGGTCGCTTGGTGGGGATACCCGGTTTCGTTGGCAAGTCCCACTTGAATCGGGACGCGGGGAGGGGTACCCACGGCCTCTCCCCGATCGCTTTGACTCTGCCGAATCCTCAGGAGATCCCGTTCGCTGATCGTGAAATACACATAGATCGGATCGATCTTATTGATTTCAGCGAGAACGGTTTCTTCGCTATGGCCCACGACATTGCCTGGATCGTAATAGCGTCGACTCACCTTGCCATGGAAGGGTGCCTTGACCTGGGTATAGCTCAAATTCAGTTTAGCGATGGCTAATTGGGCTTCGGCACCCATCACATCGGCGCGATTAGCATCACGCTCATAGAGCCAATGATCCACATCCGTCTGGGCCGCTGCATCCTGCTTCATCAGGAGCGTAAATCGCTTAAATTCCGTTTCTGAGTGCATCGCTTTGGCTTTGGCCGAGAGAAGATTGGCTTCCGCCTCCTTGACCTTCGCGAGATAACTTTCAGGCTGAATCACAAAGAGCGTTTTCCCCTCCTCAACGATGTCTCCTTCTCGAAAGAGCACCTTATCGAGATATCCCTCCACCCGTGCACGCAATTTAACCGTGTAGATCGCCTGTGTGTTGCCGGTGAACTCCATCGCATCGGTCACTTCACCCATCAGCGGATGCGCAACGGTGACCCGAGCGGCGGGAGGCGGCTTGTAATTGTTACCACTTTCACAAGCCGATAACAGCAGCCCAGAAAGAACGATAAAAAACAGAGACTTTCGCAGGGACAAAACTCGATGGGCGCACATAATCAAATCCTGGAATTGCTCAATCAAGATAAAAAAGAGGTTTGGCTACCATTCAGGGGCTCGAACCGTGCCCTGAGCAGGCCCGCTGGGGACAGTCAATGGCTTCAGGAGATCCCCCCAACCCGTCCGCTGATCCATGGCCTCCCGGATATCTGCGGGAATAAAGTCATGGCCTTCTCGTATCTGCCATCCACCCCCCATCCCACGGTAAACCGTCACCAGCCCAATCGCGACATCACCGAGCGTAGAGGCGAACGTATCCTGCTGAGATAACAGCGATTGTTCTGCCGTTAAAACGGTGGTGAAGTCCGCCATACCTTCTCGATATTGAATCGTCGCGAGCTCTAAAGACCTTTTGGCCGCCGCGGTACTTTGGGCAAGGTACTCCGCAGCATCTTGCGTTTTGAGGAAAAAGATCAAACCGTCCTCGACTTCCTGTTGGGCCTTAAGGACTTGATTTTGATATTGAACGACCAAGGCCTGAAACTGCGCATCCGCGTAGCGGACCTGGTTGGTGATCTGACCATAATTGAGAATATTCCATTGGATCGCCGGCCCAAAGCGATGAAAGTTGTTACCCCAGGCAAACATGTCGCTCAGACTGTGTCCTTGGGCATTACTTGAAACAAAGGCAAAGCTGCCACTGATGGAAAGCGCCGGGTATAGATTGGCTTTTGTCACACCGATCTGAGCGGACTGCGCTTGTGCGGTGTATTCCGCCTGGCGAATGTCCGGTCTCCTTCTGAGGAGATCTAAAGGAACCCCAACGGCCACCTGAACCGGCGGAACAGGAATTTTAGAGGTCTCAGAACCAGAACCTAATAGTTTCTCGATATCCTGTGGGGGAATACCCAAAAGAACACAAAGCGCATTCTTGCTGATGCGCAACTGCGCATCCAGCTTTGGAATGGTGGCCTGGGTGCCGCCAAGCACTGTTTTAGCTTGTTCCACATCTCGGCGTGAGGAACTGCCCCCTAAAAACTTAGACTCCGCGATCTTCAGATTGCCGCGCTGAGCGTCGACGTTCGTCCTTGCAATATCAAGGCGTCGCTCGAGCGTTCTGATTTTGATGTAATAGGTGGCGACATCGCCCGTTAGACTGACCAGCAGACTGTCATAGTCAGCAACAGCCGCGAGCATGGACGCATCAGCAGACTCGATGGCGCGCCGAAACTTCCCCCAAAGATCGACTTCCCAACTGACCGTAGGTCCTAATCGATCTAACCACAAGGAATTCACATTGTTGCCTGAGTCCGGTCGATTGGTGCCGGGCAATCGTTCACTCAAGCCGGACTTTGGCAACTGAATATCCCAGATCAAGCCCTCAACACTCTGTGATTGCGGGTAAAAGTCACCAATAGCAACCCCCAACTGCGCGCGGCCGGCGAGCACACGAATGCCGGCTGCGCGGAGAGAAAGATTCTGGGCATATGCGGTATTGATCAGACGATCAAGGACCGGATCTTTAAAGGCCTTCCACCAATCACGGTAGCCCCCGGTCTCACCGTTTTTGAGACGGGGATCCTTTTGATCCATCCAGCCAGAGCCAAGACGACTCTCTGGCGTATCGAAATCAGGACCGATGAGACTGCAACCTGCCAAGAGGAGCGGAAAGAGAGCGGCTAGCCTTATTCCAAGAAGGGAGAGACGTCTCATCGTTCAGCCCCAAGCAGCATCAAACTCCGCTCCCTAAGAAGCACCCCGCCGCCTGAAGCAATGGGGACGCCCTCGCCATTGGCACAGATATCGAAGGGTGGCGGCGATCCCGTATCAACGACCCGCACCCACCGCCGCCCCCGAGGGAGCTCGGGCAACCGGAAGAAAACGGGGTCTGGGGTCGGGTTAGCGATCACACAGAGATGCTGATCCTCCTGAAGGGGATGCACGTAGCAGGCAATGGCTGCGTCTTGGTGCCAATTCGGCTCATGGCCTTGGGCATTAAACCAGCTGATCTCCTGAGGCTCGTAGAAACGCTCACTGGAGAGGACCGGATAGCGGCGCCGAAGCTGAATCAGATTCCGAACGAAATGAAGAAATTCCGTATGACGTTCCAGCAAGGTCCAGTCTAACCAAGAGATCTCATTGTCTTGGCAGTACGCATTATTGTTCCCCTGTTGTGTTCTCCCCATTTCATCACCCGCGAGGATCATGGGAACCCCTCGTGACAGCAACAGCGTGGCCATGAAGTTTTTGGCCTGTCGGCCCCTTAATTCGAGAATCAGAGGATCTTGGGTATCGCCTTCATGACCATAGTTATGACTGTAATTAGCCCCGCAGCCATCCCTCGAGTCTTCGCCATTGGCCACATTATGTTTTGAGTCATAACTCACAAGATCTCGCAGGGTGAAGCCATCATGGCAGGTCACAAAATTAATACTGTTCACCGGCGCCTTTCCACTGTGCTCATAAATATCGGCGCTACCGCAAAGACGACTGGCGAAGGCACCCGCCATCCCGTGATCACCCCGCCAATAGCGGCGGATGTCATCTCGATAGAGCCCGTTCCATTCAGACCATCGCTCCCCCGGAAAGCGGCCTACGAGATAGGCACCACCGGCGTCCCAGGCCTCGGCAATCAGTTTCACATCGCGCAGAATCGGATCCTCGGCGATCTGTTCAAGGAGGGGTGGATTAGGCACCAAACTCCCATCCCGATCGCGACCCAGAATCGACGCTAAATCAAAGCGAAAACCATCCACATGCATCTCCATCACCCAGTAGCGCAAGCACTCCAGGATAAAGTTACGCACCACGGGATGATTACAGTTGAGCGTATTTCCGCACCCTGAATAATTTTTGTAGTAGCGCCTGTCATCTTCGAGCATGTAGTAAATGCTGTTATCAAGGCCTCTGAAACTCAGAGTGGGCCCGGTTTCATTGCCCTCGGCCGTATGATTGAAGACCACATCCAAAAGAACCTCGATACCCGCTTTATGAAAGGCTTTGACCATGGTCTTGAATTCATCCACCTGACATCCGGGATAAAGCCTAGAACCATAGCCCTCATAGGGCGCGAAAAAGGCAATCGTGTTATAGCCCCAATAATTGGTCAAACTTTCACCCGTCTTTGGGTTTCTAGCGGTGACCTCAAAGGGGTTAAATTCCTGCAGAGGCATCAATTCAATGGCATTGATCCCCAGCGACTTCAAATAGGGAATCTTGTCGATAAGACCTAGAAACGTTCCAGGGGCCTTCGATTCCGATGAAGGATGGATGGTGAAACCGCGTACATGCGTCTCGTAGATCACCAGTTCAGACCAAGGATGATAAAGGGGCCGATCATCCTCCCAGTCAAACGTATTCTCGGTGACCAGGCACTTGACCATCGCCGGAGCATCAAGGCACCCATCATCCCCCTTAGGCAAGCGACAAATCGCCCCAAAATCGAGATGTCTTGGCGAAATCAGCGCCTTCGCACAAGGGTCAATCAGAATTTTTGATGGATCAAAGCGGTGACCTTTCTCCGGCTGATCAGGCCCATCGACGCGAAACGCATAAATCAGCCCGCGTCCGGCTCCAACAACCGCGATATGCCAGATATCGCCGGTCTTATGGTGCTGGCGATCCAGCTCGATGGTTTGGCTGGGATGATCCCGATCTTCAGAATCAAAGAGAAGGAGCCAAACACGGATGGCATGCCGACTAAAAAGGGCAAAGTTAACCCCATCTTTGGTGAGATGGACCCCCTGAGGCAACGGGGTACCGGGCGCCGTTCCATAAAGCATGGTGGCTGAAACCTCCTGTCGATAAACCGAACTCGTACCGTTCTTCATAGGGTAAGGATCATTCGCTCAATGATTTCTAGAGGTCATGTTGGACCCAGAACAGACTCCCAACCCAAACAGGGGATTTGGAACACTCAGGAGGGCTTGAAAGGCCCCTCGTGGCACTAGCATAAATGATACCACTCAAGATCTAGGCTGCACCGAGCCGCATTGGACCCAGGATCGAATCAGCGAACCCCTTCATGGAGCAATTCCTGCACCGACTTTGCCATGTCCCGGTTCAACCGCTCAAGACAGTGGCCTTCAACCTCGACCATTTTGGCAAAATCCGTTGTTGAGGCTGGTTCGTTGCAGGTAAAACGGAACGACTGTGGGGGATTTTGATGCCCCTTGAAAGACCAAAGCGCCTGCATCAGCACCCGACCCTCCGAGGTCACATGCATTTCCTGAATATCGAGGGTCATTTGCCCATCCGGCTTCGGCTCCCGCGGCCAAGGATGAAGGATCATGCGAAAACCGGGGAGCAAGGCACCGATATTTTCCATAGAGACCCGTGCAATATTTTGATCGAGCCGTTCCGCCCAGCGATGGCCTTCGGCAAGACGATAGGTTTCAGGTGAAACAGCGACGACCATCTGAGGACGATCAAGATAGGCTGGCAGGCGAATGGGCCCTAGGCCCAGAAGCGGACCAAGCTGATGGGTCGACCCCGTCTTCTGCGGGATGTCGGCGGCTTTCAGCATATAAAACTGATCTTCAGGGCCATGACTGAAACAACCAGCCATCCCCAACCAGGGCATCATCAACATCAAACGCAACAACAGGATTTTCATAGGATGCTTTCAATGATCATCAAGGGGGCGAGGGAATCCAGCACAGCTATCATGGCGGCTTCCCGAAAATGAGTGATTCTGGGTGCCGCTCAAGGTAATCCGTGAGTTGCCTGACCGACTGAACCGTCCGATTCATCTCAACCAGCGACCCTTGGAGCGTTGAATCACTCGAGGTGGCCTCCGCCAAATTCGATGCGGCGGCTTCAGAGGCCATCAAGGCCGAATTCGCATGTTTCAGAGCGAGCTCCGTCTCCTTTAGGATCGGCCCGAGCTGATGATGAATATCCTCGACCGCCCCACCAAATGCAAGGGACGTCTTATCAAGGCTGCCCGCGGCTCGGCCCACGACCTCCACCATGGCGGGCAGTTGCTTTTCAAGGCGACTGAGAAGCGATTGCGTACTTTCAAGGGATTTGGCCAAAGCGATCTGAGATTGATGCGTCTCCTCAGAGCCCACTAAGTGACGAATATCCTTCAGCGTCACCGTCAAATCCTCGACCATACTCTCAAGCGGCATTTGCTTGATTTTTCTGACGACATCCTCAAGGGTTGCCATCACCTCATCCACCGTGGGCGGAATGGAGGGGACTTCGGGCATGTCTTTATAGCTCAGCCCGGTCAGCCTAGCCGGCTGATCACGATGAAAATCAAGATCAACATAAAGGAGGCCGGTCAGAATGCTCTGGACCTCCAGTCGGGCCCGAAGACCCGCGTCGATGAGCTTTTTAAGTTCAAGAGATCGCTCTTGATCATTGAAGTGAGCGATGTCATAGGCCATACCCTTGGGAGAAGCGAGGCGCCAAGGCTCAATCTCCAGGACCACCGGCTTCATCAATTGCTGGTGATCATCATCCAGTTGAAGCTCGATCTCCTTGACGACCCCGACTTGAACACCTTGCACCTTGACCGGAGCGCCCAGATTAAGGCCGTTAAGAGAAGATTCAAAGTAGACCACCCAATGGATCTTGGGCTTGAAGAATTGACCGCCCCCAAAGACCAAAAGGGCCATCACCAATAAACTGACCCCACCCACCAAAAAAGCCCCGATCGCCAGCGAACTCACCGGTCTACTCATGATGCCCCCCTCGATGAGCACGCTCTGGGTGGCCGCGCGTCAGGAATTTCAAAACCCTTGGATCATGGGATGTTTTCAACAGCTCCTCCGGTGAACCCAATGCAATCGCCGTTTTAGCCTCACTATCAAGAAAAATTGACTGGGTTCCAATGGCAAAGATGCTGGCCAATTCGTGGGTCACCATAATAATCGTTGCACCCAGACTGTCGCGAAGACTCTGAATCAGTTCGTCAAGAAGCTGGGCACTGATGGGATCCAAGCCCGCGGATGGCTCATCAAAATAGAGGATCTCTGGATCAAGAGCCATTGCCCGAGCAAGCCCTGCGCGCTTTTGCATGCCGCCACTGATCTCCGAAGGGTAGTAGTTCTCAAACCCAGAAAGCCCCACCAAGGCCAGCTTATAGGAGACCGTTTGGTCAATTTCCTTTTTTGAGAGCTCGGTAAACTCCCTGAGTGGCAGGGCAATATTCTCCGCCAGTGTCATCGAACTGAGGAGCGCCCCGCTTTGAAAAAGGACGCCAGCCCTCCTTAGTAGCTGCTCCCGCTGCTCGGATGACACCCCCCAAAGACGCTCATTTCCGTAAAAAATATCGCCATGAAGTGGCTTTTGAAGACCGATAAGATGCATCAGGAGGGTGCTCTTACCGCATCCGCTGCCCCCCATAATCACAAAGATGTCGCCCCTGCGAACCTCAAAATTGAGATCCTTCTGGATCACAAAGTCTCCGTAAGCCAAGGTCAGATCCCGAACCTCAATCACCGAATCTGTCCTGATCATCGGATGATCATATCCCGAGCCGATTACAAATGAGTGTCACCACCGAATCAGCCACGACAATAAAGACAATACTGGTAACGACTGCAGAGGTCGCCGCCTCCCCCACGGCAGAGGCACTGCGACCACACTGAATGCCACGAAAACATCCAGCCAATGCAATGAGAACTCCAAACAGAGAACACTTGAAGAGACCGATAAAAAAGTCGGTCAGATGGACCGATTCGGAGGTTCTCTGAATGAATTGGGTGACGGGGATATCAAAAAACGAAATCGCGACGATACCCCCCCCAATGATCCCCATCAAATCAGAATAAAGCCCAAGAAATGGCATAACCAGAATGAGGGCTAACATCCGGGGCAGCACCAAAAAGTCCGATGCCGTAAACCCCATGACCCGCAACGCAGAAATCTCAAGATTGACATTCATCGTCCCCATCTGGGCCGCAAAGGCGGCTCCCGAGCGACCCGCCATGATGATCGCTGTCATCAAAGCGCCCATCTCCCTGGTCATCCCAAGTGACACCAAATCGGCGATGTAGAGTTCGGCGCCAAACAACGCCAACTGAACCGCTCCCACAAAGGCCAAAATCAAACCGACCAGCAAACTAATGAGTGTCACAATGGGCAGGGCCGAAGGGCCGCAAGCTTGAATCTGCAACCAAAGATCAATGGGGCGAAACCGAGCACGCCCAGCCATCAAGGCGACCATCGACAACGCCGATTCACCAATAAATTGGGTGAGAAAAAACCCATCCAGCCCTATCGAACGGGCAGACTCTCCAAGGCGTTCGAGCCAGGTTTTTTTAGGACCCGTCTGTTTGGCATCCAGCCGCTCTGGAACCAGAGAAGAGAGATGAAGCAAGGCACTCATCCCCTCGGGGAGCCCCGAGGTTTCGATGGGGATCTCACGTTCATGACAACGCTTCAGCACGTCAATCAAAGCGATCATCAAGTAGCTGTCCCAGACTCCGAGCGACTTCATATCAAAAATTAGTCGCTGTCCAGATCGAAGACCCGCCGTCATCTCATTGAAGTCCTCGGCATCCAATGTGCTCGCATTGGACATCACCCAGTCGCCCTCAAAGCAGAGCTGCCAGAGAAGGTTGTCAGTCGATTCAAGCTTCCAAGATGGTTGGGACACTTTTAAGGTGGGGAAAATCGGGAGTGACCGCCATAATACACAAGGATTTTGGTCATCGAGCAACCACTCCAAAGCCCTAAGCTAAAGAATTCAGCCAATTCGGCTCTTGGAAACCCGACATTCGGGATACAATGCCCCATCAGCACTCGATTTCCGGCAGGAGCGTTCATTTGTCTGGCCCCCACGACATTTTCATCTGTCATGATCAGGCCTCTGCCGCGGTCGTTAAGCGACTGAGCGCAGCTTTGGCCTCGCGAGGGGCTTCGAGCTTTTCCCATGAGGCGCTCCCCGGCGCCGGCCTGCATCAGAAACTCGCCACGTCCAAGAGCTTCTTGGTGTGGGCTACCGAGGATTTTTTCAGGTCGCGGCAGTGTCAGACCCACCTCGCCATGTCCTTTATGAGCTCGACACAAGGACAGCCAGGTGGACTCCCGAGAATTCTGGTCATCAATGCCGAGTCTACGCTCAAGCATATCTATCCCCTCGCCCTTCGCCAGCGGGTCATCGCCCAAGCACCCGGCCTTCCGGAAGGGCCTGATCTTGGGGAGCTGGCCGACGCCATCAAGACCACCGTGGACGCCCTCCAAGGCACCCTGGGGGAACACTATCCGCAGTTCACCCAAGGCTGGATGGAGCCTTACAGTCACCTCACCCAGGAGCCCCTTTATTTTGAGGGCCGCGAGCGCGAATTGTGGGACCTCCACCTGGCCCTCACGGGCACCCAAAACCACAGCCCAGGGAAGGGACCGCCTGTCGCCATCCTTTCAGGGGCCGGAGGTTCAGGCAAATCCTTGATGGTCCGCGAATATGCCTTTCGCTTCGGGCCAAGCTACCCTGGCGGTATTTTTAGGCTATCAGGAGCGGAGGCCCTCCCGGCCTTGAAACTTCAGGAGCTTCGTGAGAATCCAGCACTAAAGCTTCAACTGCTGGCGCTCCTTCGAAAGATCGATGGTGATCAAGTCCTTGATGAGTCTACGGATCTTGCAACGCTTCGCCGAACCATAGGTATCGCGCTCTCACGCCACTCCAAACCGTTTCTGTGGATCGTCGATGATTTACCCGACGGCATCAATGGCCCAGCGCTGATGCAGTGGCTTGCCCCTGAGCCGCCGTCGCCATCGACCCCAACAGGAGCCTCCATCCTGATCTCCAAAAGCCAGCGTTACGATCAGCGCGGCGAAGCCATCCACCTTCCTGCCCTTGATGAGCGCGCCGGGTTTAGGGTCCTTTCAAGGGGCCGGGTACCCGGCCGTTCCGATGAACGCGAGGCACTGATATGGCTACTGGAAGAGGCGGGCCGGCACCCTTATTTTACGGCCATGATGGCCGCACTGGCCGAAGATCATGGGCGCCACCGGAAAACGGTCTTCACTTGGCTCGCACAAAAGCTTTCGAGAAAAAGCAAACCTGCGAGCGCGCTCGCTGAGAATCTTCAGCTAGAGCTCCCAGAATCGAGGGGAAACCTTTGCGCCTTGATTCTGATAGATACGTTGAGCGAGCTGCAAGGCGGCGCTCGAGACCTCATGCGTTTGGCTGCCGAACTCGCCGAACATCCGATCCCCCTTGATTTTATTCGGGAATGCCTCCTGCTAGGCGGCTTGAGTCAAGATGATCGGCGCGAAGACCTCTTTACGATCTTTCTGAACGAGCCTGAAGAGATTCCCTTGAATCATGAGACCGCCACCCGCTATGTTACCGAGGGCAGCGAGCACCTGGCACGACATGCCCTTGTCCTTGCGACCGAAGATAGCCTCAAAGTCTCAAGGCTTGCCAGAATGATCTTCAACCAAGTCATTCCCCCATCGCCGCGGCAAACACTCCTCCGCGAAGCCGCCCTACAAGCCCTTTATGTGACTGCGGAATCCTGTCACCAAAGAGGTGACTGGGGCCGACTAGCCGCCCTGGCGCCCCATGGCCGGCAATTAATTAGTGATCTTCGCGAGCGAGCGATCGACCCCGAGGACAGCGCCGCTGAAATTACTGGCCGCATCCGTCTTGCCGTTCACCTCGCTGACCTTGACCTTCTCCACGGCGCCAAGACCCGAGCTCTGTCCATCTTCAGAGGGGCCAGCGCCTATCTGATTCGCGCCATGGCGATAGATCCCCACAATCACGCCCGGCAGCGAGATTTCGCGCGCATTCAAGAGCAATTAGGCGATCTTCTGTCAGAAAACCAGGAACCCCTGACGGCCCTCGATCACTACCGAAAAAGCCTTGGCATCCGCAGCTTTATGGCTAAACAGGACGTACTCGGTGACGAGCGCATCACGGACCCTCTGCGTCTAAACGTCAAAATCAGCAAGCTACAACGTGAGCTTCATGATCCAGACAGCGCCCTTCAAACCCAACAAGCCGCCCATAGCTTCTACCGCCAGCTCGCCGAGCGCTCTCCAGAGAGCCCGACACTTCAATTCGACATCGCGAGTAGCCATGTCCAAATGGCTGAGCTCTATATCGAGCTCCATGACGCGCTCAACGCCATGAAAGAGCTTGAACATGCGCTCCCACTCTTCGAAGACCTGGCGCTTAAGCTTCCAGAACATATTCCCTATGCCCGCGCCCCAGCCAAGGTTCACAATCGAATGGGCGACATCTTGCATGGGCGAGATGACCTCTCTGGAGCGCTGAATCGCTACCGGACCGGACTCCACCTTGCGGAAGCTGTGGCCCGTCTTCAACCAGAGGATCCGGAGCTTAAGCGGGATCTGGCGATCGCCCACAACAACATTGGTGAAACCCTTCAGGGGCTTGATGACGCGACTGAAGCCGTCACACACTTCAAGGCGTTCCTTGAGATTGCCACTCAGCCAGCCCATCAGCCGGCCTTTCAAGGGATGCGCTCCCGAGACATCGCCACCGTCCATATCAAGCTGGGTCGGCTTAGCGAAAGCGAAAAAGCCTTCCCAACAGCCCTTGAGGCTTATCTCACCGCACGATCGATGATCGAGAAGTTGGCCATCGAATATCCGGAACACCAGATGCTTCGCGAAGACCTCCAATGGCTAAGGCACAAGATCAGCCGAATCACCGAACGGTTGGAAGCGGATCAGCGCCGCATGGCCCGTAACAACCCGACCTCGGGACATTCCCTCTAGCCGGATCAGCTTGATTGTCAGTGGCCGTTAGAATTAAGGATAATAGCCCGTTACCTCCCTCTAAAGACGCCGCGACCGAATGAAAAAACGCCTGGAATCCCTGCTCATCGAGACCTTGTCAAAGCTCGTCGCAGAAGCAAAGCTTCCCTCAGAGATCCCCATGAATGGCCCCATCGAGCGATGCCGGGATCCCCAACACGGCGATTTTGCAACTAATCTGGCCATGACCCTTGCCAAACCCACGGGAATGAACCCGAGGGTCATTGCCGAACTGATCATCGAGAACCTCCCCAAAGACCCTTTGGTGCGGGATGTTCATCTCGCCGGCCCCGGTTTCATCAATTTTTTCATCGACCCCAAGGCACAGTTCTCTGTGATCCCGAATATTCTCAAAGCGGGCGACCGATTTGGCCACAGTCAACGCGGGCAGGGCCAAAGGATCCAGGTGGAGTTTGTTTCGGCTAACCCAACCGGCCCTCTTCACGTCGGGCACGGCCGGGGAGCCGCCTACGGCGCGGTGGTGGCTAATCTTTTAGCGGCCATCGGCTTTGAGGTCGAACGCGAATACTATGTGAACGATGCCGGCCGCCAAATGGATATTCTGGCCGCAAGCGTGTGGCTGCGATATCTCGAGTCCTTTGGAGAACCCGTAGTTTTCCCAAGCAATGGGTATCGAGGAGGCTATGTAAAGGAAATTGCAGAAGCCTTGAGGAAATCAGTCGGCGATGCGCTCAGGCACTCTGCCGAAGCGATTTCGAAGGACCTGCCGCCTGATGAGCCACAAGGAGGGGATAAAGAACTCCATGTGGATGCGCTGGTTCTCAAAGCCAAGTCCTGCCTTGGGGAGGCTCACTATCGAACGCTGTTTGACGCCGGTCTTAACAGCATACTCGAAGACATTCGAGAGGATCTTGGCGCCTTCGGAGTGCACTACGATGCGTGGTTTTCAGAGCGCAGCCTCATGGAGACTGGCGCCGTTCAAAGGTCCCTCGACCGGCTTAAGGCAGCCGGCTTCCTCTATCAGGAAGGCGGAGCAACCTGGTTTGCCTCCACGCGGCTTGGCGATGAAAAGGATCGGGTCGTTGTCAGAGAAAATGGACAAATGACCTACTTTGCCTCTGACATTGCCTATCACCTCTTAAAACTTGAAAAAGGCTTCGACCAGATCATTGATGTCTGGGGCGCAGATCATCACGGCTATATCCCAAGGGTTCGAGCCGCCATTGAAGCCTTGGGCAGCGACCAGAAGAAGCTTGAGGTGTTGCTGGTCCAATTCGCCGTTCTCTATCGTGGTGAAGAAAAAGTTCAAATGTCGACCCGCTCAGGTGAATTCGTCACCTTGAGGGAACTGCGCGAGGAGGTCGGTAAGGACGCTGCAAGATTCTTCTATGTGATGAGGAAATCAGACCAACACATGGATTTTGATCTCGAGCTAGCGACCTCCAAAACCAACGAAAACCCCGTTTATTATGTCCAGTATGCCCACGCTCGGGTCTGTAGTGTTTTCAGGCAACTGGAGGAAAAGGGGCTGACATTTGATGGCCAACAAGGTCTCAATGAACTCTCTCTCTTGACCGAGCCTCATGAATCAGCCCTCTTGGTGACCTTGAGTCGATTCGAGGAACTCATCGAACAATCTGCCCTGCAACATGCGCCACATCACCTCGTCCATTACCTGAAGGATTTGGCCTCTGAACTTCACGCCTATTACAACGCCCATCAATTCCTGGTTCCAGACGATGCGCTTCGTAACGCCCGCATGACCCTCATCAGCGCGGCCAGACAGGTCATTGCCAATGGACTGAGACTGCTTGACGTCTCGGCACCCGAGACCATGTAAGCCATGCCCAAGGATCTCAAATACCGCATCCCAAACTTTCAGGCGCCCCCCAAGAGAAGCCCTTGGAACGCCCGCCGCATGCTCATGATGCTCCTAGCTATAACCGCCATCGTCCTTTTGGGGTTCTTCATTCAGATCGGAACGAAGTCCTCCTTGAATCCGTCTATGATTCTGGAATCCCTCATACCCAAGACGGAGACTCACTTCACCTTCTTCAGAATCCTTGAGGATCAGGAGAGCCGGGTCAGTGAAGCGGCCATCAATGAGGAGGCGCGCAACATCCGACTAGGCCAACCCGCCACGGAAGGTCGTTTTTACATTCAAGCCGGAATTTTTAAGTCAAAACAAGAAGCCTTGGCTTTAAAAGAGACGCTGGAGGCCTCGGAAAAGATGAAGGCGGCGGTAGCGATGATCCATCTTGATTTTTCCACCTGGTACCGGGTTGAACTGGGGCCCTACCGAACGCTCGGGGATGCCGAGAAGATCCGAGATTTTTTGAGGGAAAGAACGATGGACAGCATCATTAACACCCGGACCCCGCAATAATATCGGCCCGGCGAAGCGCCCTAAAATCATCAGGTAAGGGAGAGACCAGCCCTCGCGGCGATTCCTTCGATATCCATTGCTCCGATCGAGACTAACACCATGAGAATTCTGCACACCATGCTTCGGGTCGGCGATCTTGACCGGTCCCTCAGCTTCTACCAGGACGTCTTAGGGATGCGACTGCTTCGCCGCCAAGACTACCCCGATGGAAAATTCACCCTCGCCTTCCTCGGTTACGAGGATGAGTCAAGCGCCACCGTCCTTGAACTGACCCATAACTGGGACACACCCCACTATGACCTCGGCAATGGATTCGGACATATCGCCATCGAAGTGGAGGATGCCGCCAAGGCCTGTGACATGGCGCGCCATCGCGGCGGCAAGATTGTAAGGGAAGCAGGCCCTATGAAATTTGGCAGCACGGTCATCGCCTTTATCGAAGACCCCGATGGCTACAAGATCGAATTTATCCAGAAAGGCACGGGATCCCATTGACTGCGCACCCGATGCCCTCCTTTGACGAGATGCAACGCGCCGTCGATCAACTCCGAGCGGGAGGAATCGTCGCCTTTCCCACCGAGACCGTCTATGGTCTCGGTGCGGATGCAAGGCAACCTAAGGCGATCAAAGCCATTTTCAAGCTGAAGGGTCGGCCTCTCGATCACCCTTTGATTGTGCACCTCGGTGAGACCACGGATATCAGGGGATGGGCAAGAGATATCCCAGAGATCGCTTACGACCTCGCGGACGCCTTTTGGCCAGGCCCTATGACCCTCATTCTGGCCCGGGGCGAGGCCCCTGACGAAGTCACCGGAGGTCAGGACAGCATTGGACTTCGCGTCCCGTCCCATCCCGTCGCACGGGAACTCCTTCAGGCCTTTGGCAGCGGCATTGCGGCCCCCTCCGCCAATCGCTTCGGCCGAGTCAGCCCCACCCGACCTGAGCATGTCAAAACCGAATTCCCCAAAGGTCTTGAGATCATTCTCGATGGGGGCTCGTGCGAAGTGGGACTTGAATCGACCATTATCAGCCTCCTCGAGGAGGAACCCATCCTTCTCCGTCCGGGGGCCATTACCCGACAACAACTCGAACGCGTCACCGGTCGGGGCATCCAAGCTCCAAATCAAAACCATCACGTCAGAGCATCCGGCCTTCTCGCCTCTCACTATGCCCCAGATACCGCGGTACTCGTCTTCGATCAAGAGGCCCCAGGCGAACGATTAAAAGCCCTGTTCGACGGCCGCCGCATTGCCCTCATGTGCTTCGATGATGCCTTCTTGAAGACCGCGATTGAAACCCCCGCTCGAGTGCGCATGCCAAGGGACGCCGCCGCCTATGGCCAAATCCTCTACAGCACACTCAGGGCACTCGATAGTGAGGCCTACGATCTGATCCTGGTCGAAAAGCCCCCTGAAACAGAGGCGTGGCAAGCCATCCATGATCGACTCCAAAAAGCCAGCCATGATTCCCAACACCTCTTGGCGTCCACCTCTTTTGAGACTCCTCATTCGATAAGATCATGACTTCACTCACGCCTCCCATGATGAGACTCTCAGAGCTCACCGCCCTCATCCCTCAAGCGACACTCTTGGGCCGAGACTGCACCTTCAATGAGGTCTCCACCGATACTCGAAACCTTTCTGATCAGGCGCTTTTTTTTGCGCTTCGGGGAGAACGCTTCGATGCCCATGATTTTGCCGATCAGGCCATAGAACATGGCGCTGTCGCTTTGGTCGTCGAAAAAAGACTGCCCATCGATGCGCCCCAGATCATCGTCGAAGATACTCGGGCTGCATTAGGCGCCGCCGCAGCCGGCTGGCGCGGCCGCTTCAAGATACCTATCATCAGCGTCACCGGGAGTAACGGCAAAACAACCGTCACCCAAATGCTGG
>RFVA01000171.1 GCA_009922685.1 Gammaproteobacteria bacterium
ATCTCAGCGATGAAGAGCTTTGCGCCCGCTGGGCAGAATCGGTGCCTTGGCAGTTTTTCAGCGGCCAGACCTACTACGAGCCTCGATTCCCTTGTGATCCGACGCAGATGGGTCGATTCCGAAAAGCCTTGGGCGAGGAAGGCGTTGAGTATCTTCTGATAGCGACCATTGAAACAGCCGTGGCTTCTAAGGCTGTTAAGCCCACGGAGCTTGAACGACTCATCGTCGACAGCACAATAATGGTGCGACATGAAGTCGCAACTGTCATTGTCTCACCCTTATTCCAGGGAATGAGACCGGCCGTTCCGTCGGCCGTAGCCTACCCATGCATGCGTCACTGGTAACGGTGGGGTGTGAAGCCATGGGGACAACGCGTTGGCTCTTATGAGCGTGTACGTAATCCGTGAGGATACAACATCATCTGCGAGCATCAATGCGGGTGAAACGCTAGGCTGGAAGGTATGGTTAACGTAAGTGAACTGCTGCAGCGTCGTTATTCTGAACGAGCCAAAGATGCTGATAGGCTCGAACCAAAATGGTAGGTGGGCGGCTGCTCTCTCTCATGTATGGGGAGCACACGGACAAGAGAACCACCGGCGTACGGGCAGAACCTAACCCTTTCTTGTGATGGTTGTGGAACATGGTAAGCCCGTTGAGTTGCCAATAATGGCAGGTTAACCGCAAGGAAGACCTATGGCTCAGCGGGTAGAGGAGGACGGAGAAAGCGAATGCCGCGGTGTAATGCTGTGGATACGGATTGCAAGATCATCCGACGCGAAAGCGAGCCCACTTCCGTCTGGTCTTTCTTGGCAAGAAAGTTTGGCAATGTGTACAAGGGAGGAAAGCAGATGACGAAGTCGACTATCGGAAACTATTCCGTAGCTGGCTTTGGTGCGCCTCCGGACGACCCAATGGATTGGAATCAACTAGATTGGAAAACCATCAGTAAGGAAGTTCTACGCCTCCAAACACGAATTGCTAAGGCAGTACGAGAAGGAAGATGGAATAGAGTCAAGGCTTTACAACATCTTCTAACCCACTCACTCAACGCCAAGCTATTGGCTGTTAAGAGGGTAACGGAGAATAAAGGTAGAAGAACGGCCGGGGTCGACGGGAAAGTATGGTCAACGCCGCTATCAAAGCTGAAGGCTGCGCTCACACTAAGGCAGCGCGGGTACAGGGCACAACCGCTGAGACGGGTTCACATCCCAAAGAGCAATGGGAAGCTACGCCCATTAGGTATACCGACCATGCTCGATCGGGCAATGCAATCGTTATGGCACATGGCCCTAGACCCTATCGCTGAGACACGGGGTGACCCTAATTCCTATGGATTTAGACCAAAACGTTCAACGGCAGATGCCATCGAGCAGTGCTTCTGTATGTTGGCTAAAAGGCACTCGCCGAAGTGGGTGTTGGAGGCCGACATCAAAAGCTGCTTTGATCGAATCGATCACCGTTGGCTGATCGATCATATTCCGATGGATCAAGTCATTCTAAGCAAATGGCTCAAAGCTGGATTTATGGAAAAGGGTCGCTTGTTCCCAACGGAGGCAGGCACGCCGCAGGGTGGAATTGCCTCTCCCATATTGGCCAACATGGCCCTAGATGGGTTGGAGGCTGCTGTCAGGGAGTCAGTGGCTCCCGTAAATAGCAACCGAAAGCCTGCTATGGCTCACGTCATCCGATATGCAGATGACTTTATCGTCACGGGAGTAAGCAAGGAACTACTTGAGGAGCGTGTAAAACCCGCGATCCAAAGGTTCCTGAGTGTTCGTGGATTGGAGTTGTCGCCCGAAAAGACCAAAATCACTCATATCACAGAGGGGTTTGACTTCTTGGGTCAAAACGTCCGTATGTACGGACGTAAACTGCTCATTACGCCAGCAAAGAAAAGTGTTAAATCAGTTCTTCAGAAGGTACAGGAAATACTGAACGCGAACAGGACGGCGACTCAGTCGCGCGTGATCATGCTCCTGAATCCGGTCATCCGAGGATGGGCAATGTATCACCGGCACGTAGTGTCTTCGAAAATCTTTTCTGATATCGATCACTTCGTGTTTAAGAAGTTATGGGCGTGGGCCAGACGTCGCCACCCCCATAAAGGCGCGTTATGGATCAAGCGTCGCTACTTCGCGCGGATTGGGAATCGCGATTGGATATTTGCCTGTCGAACGAGCCATAGAAGAAACTCATTCACACAATTTAGAGCTGAAACGGTAATGATCAGGCGTCACACCAAAATCCGCGGGCGGGCGAACCCATACGATCCGGAATGGAAGCAGTATTTCCAGAAGCGAGCCAATGCAGCCTAGTTCATCGTTAACTGCCCGCTCCCAAACCGGGGGTGCTGAAAGGCTTGAGCCGTATGCGGGGAAACTCGCACGTACGGTTCTTGGGGGAGAGCACATCAGTAATGGTGTGCTTTTACCCGACGAAAAAGCCATCGCTCACCCGACCGATAGTCGCCTTCTGGAGGTGGCCCGCTATCAGGTGGTCAAAGAAGCTAAATCCAATGGGATCGCCTTGAAGCAGACCTACGTCCGTGAAGCCAAGGATCTGAGGCGAAAGGCCGTGGGCTATGCCCATGCCAAGCAGTTCAAGAGGCTCAGGAAAACAGTCAAACGACAGAAGACCATCCTTGGCATTCTGTTGCGTGAAATTGAACGGAAGCTTGAAAATGCACCGGACGCTCAAACGCCAGAGAAACTGAAGGTGATCATGTCCCGT
>RFVA01000172.1 GCA_009922685.1 Gammaproteobacteria bacterium
ACGACCGTTGGCGCATAAGCGACGCTCCCATTAGATCCTTTATAGGGTTGGTCAATGACTGCCGAGCTTCCAGATACATCAATCGAAGCGGTCGGATCCACCTCAATGAATCCTCGGTCAGCATTCAGGCTAACGGTTCCACCGTTGAGGACCTTACCCACCAATCTCCCACGACCATCGATCGTCACTTGTGCCTGGCCTTTGGCATCCAGCCTGCTATTTTCACCGAGCCAAATTCCTTGATTGGCCAAGAATCCCTTATCACCCTGTTCGCTCGAAGGAATCACGTGAAGCGTGATATTGCCAGAAGGTGTTCGGAGTTCACCATTCATCAAGATACTGGTATCAGACGTTAAGTTAACCTTACCACCAACATCCGTACTGATCTTTGCACCGCTACCGACTGTGAGTGTCGCGTTAGCTGCGGGCAGAAGAGCGTTAAGACCCAATTTCAGGTTCAATTCACCCGAGGGTCGCGACAATTCCGGTAAAAGCTCCACATGACTCAAATCCCTGATGTTCGTGCCGGTAAAGCTTTTTGCAGCGATGGGATCAATCACTCGGCTTGCGACCTCGACCTTTAGATCGGTATTGTCACTGATCAACAAACCTGACTTGTTGGATTGGATGTTGTACGTCTGGAATCCACCCGCTTTGAATAGCGAAGGATCAATGACTGAGGGATTAACTAAAGATCCTGAAGCCAGCTGAGGATCCAGGGCACCCACCACAACCTGATCTGAAGCGAGTGAGAGCGTTCCTCCCTTGCCGCCCGTTACCGCATAACCTGAAACCTTGCCCTCAAAGTTGAGATCAGATCCTTCAATTCCCTGTGCATTCAGACTAATGGCCCCTGCATTACCCGCCTTGATCGCGCCTTTTGCCGTTCTTTGGGCACCGCCACTGACATCGATATCACTCCCGGCCTTCACACTCACATCACCCTGAGCGACCACAGAGAGCTTCCCGCCATTGGTCCACAATGGGGACGAATCAAGCCTCTGACCACGGGAGGTCAATGGGGGATGATCGTTATTCCAGTTGCCGGTCAAATCGATCCGACTGTTTTCGCTGAGGGTGATCTCACCTTTAGTCGATCCGGAGCCGGTAAAAACAGATCGAAGGTCCACGGAGCCTGCATGATCGACGATGTGCCCTTCGATATTCACATCACCACCCGTCAGAGCGATCGCACTGCCATCCAAGAGTTTCAGTTCGGTGTCCTTGTCAAGACTGATCGTGCTGTTGGTCTTGATCGTGGTCGAAAGGATACCGGACTGGCGAAGCGTATCTCCAGCAAACACCAGAGGAGAAGGGTTCTCGAGGGTTGGAGCCGTAGGGCCTGGGGCATTGGCAAAAGAGACTGATTGGTTATTATCAAGCGTCCGAGCAAGATCAATATTCAGAGAACCGCCCTTTGCCATTTGTAGAGGCGTTCGCTGCAAACGTCCATTGACGGCAGTTGCGTCCATCTCACCCTGAAGATCAAGAACCGCCGCCTTGATGTTGAGGGATCCCGCTGACTTTCCTTCAACATAACCCTCTTCATAACGCCCCGTTCCTTGAGGCCCCGCCCGGTCATAGACAATTTTCTTATTAAAGTCCTTGAAGAATTGAGTCACCTTGCCGGCAACCCCAACAAACTGCTGATTGGGATCCGCATTACTGATATCAACGGTTTTACCGTCCGCCGTCACCAGGCGAGACGTATTGACGTAGCCTGATTTATAAAAAAGCGAACCACCTGAAAAATCAACCTTTGATCCGGCACCAACCGATACCGCGCCTTCAGCATTAAGGTTCAAGCTCCCGCCGAGCGTACTCCTCTCAGCGACGGTCCTGGAGATACGATCAATAGCACCGCTGATATCTGCAAAGGGGGTGCCTTTTCTGATGTCGACTTGAACCTTCTCTGCATAGAGAGGACCCTTGCGCTGCAACGGTGAATCTCTCAATTCGTTACTGCGAAGCTCCACTGTAACAACGTTCCTCGAAACCGGAAGTTTCACGTCCTTCACGCCTGAAACGTCAATGACCGCACCGGATTCAATATTAATCTGGCTCTTGTTCTTGGTACCTGCCGCCAAAGGCTGCGCAGGACTATCGGTAGCTGTGATGTCGACCTGGCCAGATTTTGACTGGACAAATGCCTTGTCACGAATATTAACCTTCTGCCCCTGAATTTCGATTTTGGACTGGTATTGGGTCTGGCCATCCACCGCCGTGGTTTTATCCTTGAGATTCGGTGTCGCAATCGTTTGGCTCCCATTCGCCAAATTAACCGTTGCATCGACCCCAAGCCCATCTCCTTGATCCTGATCGCGTTTAGTCGTGCCAGGTTGGAGCAAATAACCACTACTCGTCTTTTGAACGGTTGCCCCTTCCCTTGCAAGAAGGCGAATGGAGCCATTGGCAGAAACCGAGGTGTTCGCTGTGATTCGTCCTTGCTGATTCACCGCAAAACCCATCATGGTGGTGTTGCCACGATCCGTGATCAGCTGCCCCGCATTCGTGACATCACCGCCGGTCTGAACTTCGACAACCAGCCCTCGGAGAGAGGGATCGCCACTTGCTTCTTGGAGATAAACCTTATCTTTGGCTGCTACCAGAAGAATCTGGCCATCGGGTGCTGTTAAAGTCCCTGCATTTTGGACGGAGGGAGCAGCAGCAATAATTCGACCATTCTTGCCCGAAGTGATCTTGGC